>CAZSFB010000303.1:0-4233 GCA_964606035.1 uncultured bacterium
GAGTAGTAGCCGCCGGCATACGCCACCGCGCCTGCGAACAGATGCGTGAAGGAGGCGATCATCGCATAGTTCTCTGGCAGCGGTACGGCCGCGAACGGGGTCATGATCTTCCGGGCGTATTCCACCGGGCCGTCATCGCGGGCGGGGTCGTAGAGAACATGAAGCGAGAGATCTACGGTGGCGAAACCGAGCTGCCGCATCATCGCGTTCGCGCTGCGAAAGTTGCGGGCGCGCACCATTTTCCGGAACAGCGTTTCGGGAATTGGCTCGCCGGTCCGGTAGTGGCGGGCGAACAGGTCCAGCGCTGTCCGTTCCCAGCACCAGTTCTCCATGATCTGTGAGGGAAGCTCCACGAAGTCCCACGCCACGTGCGTCCCGGCAAGACTGCGCACCGGCACACGGCTCAGCAGATGGTGGAGCAGATGCCCGAACTCGTGAAAGATCGTCTGCACCTCCATATGCGTGAGCAGCGCGGGGTTGCCGTTCACCGGTGGCGTCAGGTTCCCGCAGATGAGTCCCAGGTGCGGCGGGAACCCGAGCGGTCCCGGTTCGCCGGTGATGAGCGCATCCATCCATGCGCCGCCGCGTTTGGTCTCGCGGGGGAAAAAGTCGGCGTAGAACGAGCCGAGGTGGGTTCCATCGGAGTCGTGAACGGCGAAGGTCCGCACAGCCGGGTGCCAGACGGGCAGGGTGTCGGCCTCCGTGATGCAGATTCCATAGAGCCGGCGGGCGATCTCGAACATTCCCTGAAGTACGACCGGAAAAGGAAAGTAGGGCCTCAGTTCCTCCTCGTCGAAATCGTAAAGGGCTTTCCGCTGTTTTTCGGCCCAGTAGGCCACATCCCAGGGCTGCATCTCATCCGGTTCCGCACCCGGGGCCTCCCGCCGGAATGCTTTCAACTCCTCGTTTTCTTCGTGGAACCGCTTTTCACTTCGCCCCCTCAGATCATTCACAAAGGCGATGGCGGTATCTCCCTTTCCTGCCATGCGGTCTTCGAGCACGAAGTCAGCGAAGTTCCTGAACCCGAGCAGCCGGGCCTCCTCGGTCCGGAGTTCCAGGATGCGTTTCAGGACAGGGCGGTTGTCGGTTTCTCCCGATGTCGCCCGTGTGTTGGATGCGCGGTAGAACTTTTCCCGTATTGAGCGGTCATCGAGATAGGTCATGACCGCCATCAGGCTCGGTGCCTGGAGCGTGAACCTCCAGCCTTTTTTGCCCTTGCGTTCGGCTTCCGCACGGGCGGCCTGAATGGCGCTGTCAGGAAGTCCCGCAAGCTGCCTCTCGTCCTCGATCACCAGTTCAAAGGCGTTGGTGGCATCAAGCACGTTCTGGCTGAACTTCGTTGTGAGAGTCGCCAGCTCCACATGGATCTCCGCCAGCCGTTTTTTCCCCTCGTGTGGCAGGGCCGCTCCGTGGCGTTTGAAATCCTCTACGGTTTTTTTCAGATGGCGGGCCCGGACCGGTTCCAGTGTCTTGGTTTCCTCCGTCCCTGCATATTCCTGTATTGCCTTCCACAGGCCGTCCGAGAGCACAATGCTCGAATAAAAGGCGCTCACAGGCTCCTGCACGTTGTTGTAGGCGGTGCGGAGTTCCGGATACGTGGCGACCGACTCGAGGTGTCCGGCGATCCCCATGGCGTAATCCAGGCCGCTGGTAATGTTCTCCAGCGCCTTCATCGTGTTGTTGTAGGTTCGTGGCCCCGTGTGACTGATGATGGCGTCCAGTTTTTCCTGCGATTCTTTCAGCAGCTCCGCCACGGCCGGCTCGACATGTTCGGCGCGGATCGAATCAAACGGGATTTTGAACTGGGGATCGAGAAGCGGATTTGTCATCTGGTTTTCCGGCGGCGTTACCGGGTTCGCCGGGAAGGATTCCCGGCAGGGCCGCTGTTTCTGTATAGCACATGAGGCGGAGCGAACGGGGCGGGATGCTCCGGGAACTACAACCATGTAAAAACATGATTTGGAGCCACTAAATTGCTGATTTTGGCCATTTTGGCTTTGCCACGACCTTAATAGTTGCTCATAATGGCCTCCGTTTGGGGGAATTATACGGTTTTGTGCCGTTTCAGGACCATCCTTCTGTTGCTGGCTGCCGTGTTGGCCATGGCTCCGTCAGGAGTCCGGGCTGATGATTCCGAGCTGTCTGCTCAACGGGTCGCCCTGCTGCTTCTGAAGACGGTTTCCTACGACACCAACCTGAAAGGCCGGTCCGGAGCTTCAGTTGGCGTTGCCGTCGTCTCCCGCGAAACCGGAAAGAACGACAAGTTCTGTGGTGAAGTTTTCAATGCGCTTGTCGAACAGGCAAAAACCACCACGGTTGCAGGCCTGCCAGTGAAGGTTTCCGAAGTGGAGTTCAAGGATGGTCCCTCCATCGACTCGCATCTGAAAGAGGTCAAGACCAGGGTGGTTTACCTTTGCCCGTCTGCACTTGGGGTCGTAGATCAGATATCCCAGGTTACCCGGCGCAATTCAATCATCAGCGTGGCCGGCGACCGGCTGGCTGTCGAGCGTGGAATCTCCGTGGGGCTCATTGCCCGGGAAGCCAAGCCCGTCATTCTCGTGAATATCGGTGCATCAAAGGCGGAAGGGTCGGAGTTCGGCATGGAGCTCCTCCGGCTCGCCGAAATCGTCAAGTAGCCCGGTTATTCTGGTAATACCGGGACGGCAGCTTCCGGCTCCGCCCGGCTGCCCGTCTTCCAGCCATCCAGTGCATAGGACAGACTGAACACAAACTCCCGTGACCGGCCCGGCAGCGGTGGATGGTAACCATCGTAGGGCTGGATCAGCACGTCGTTCTCGTTGAGCAGGTTCATGATTCCCGCCCCTGCCGCAAGTCCCGGCACGATCAGGTTTTCATACCGGACGTGCAGGTTGAGCAGCCAGAGTTCCGGGTATTTCCGGATCAACTGGTTCCCCAGAAAGTCCACCCGCCCGTAGCCGTAACGTGGGCTCATGAATACCAGCGATGGTCCGATGGAAAGGTTCTTCACCGGGGCAACAGCACCGCTCAGGGTCACCTTGTGCGAGGGGAAACCGAGCAGCACGTCCGTCCGTCCCGGCACCTGGTACAAAGGGACACGGTTTTTGTCCGCCGTGTGGTAAAAGGAGTAACTCGCCGCGGCGAATCCCCATTTCTCGCGCCACTTGAGCTCCGCCTCGACACCGCGTGAACCGGTCTTGGAGAAATTGGCATAAGATTCGGTCGAGGTCACCGCATCGAAGTTGTAGACAATCGGCTTTTTCATGGTGATATCGAAGAAGTTCACGCTAAAAAGGCCGTTGTCCGCAAACTGGACACCAAGCTCGGCCTCGAAGACGTTCGTCTTTTCGGCATCGACGGCCTGATTCAGCTCGATGTTCTCGATGGAGGGGGCCCGGAAAGCCCGGCTCCAGAGACCCTTCGCGTGAAAGCGGCCGAACACCTTGGTCAGCGCGATCCGGGGAACAAACGACGAACCGTACTGCTCGTGGTTTTCGAACCGGGCACCGGCCGTGACGTTCACGATTTCGTGCCGGAACAGGCCCTGGGCATAGACCGCCAGATTGCGGTAGGTGATTGAGTCCTTGCCATTCGCAAAAATCCGGGGCTTGATGGCCGGGTAGCGGCTCTGGTCCGTGGCATGAAGGAACTCGAGCTGGGTGCCTGCGGTCAGGTGCAGTTCGTCGGTGGCCTGCCAGGCGGCCTTGAGGGTGCCAGTGTATTTGTCCGCGGTTTTTTCAAAATACACGGGATTGAAAACCGGGATTGCAGGGTTGGCGTCCGGCGAAGCCCAGGGCTGCTGGCGGCGGAAACTGAACAGCGGCGTGATGGTCAGGTTCTCCACTGGTTTCCAGGCATAGGAAACATCCGTGTAGTAGCTGAGGAAATTGATGTATGTCCGCTCCGGAAGGATGACGTCGTAGCCGTCGCGCATCTCGCCCTGGGAGTGGTCCAGCATGAACCGGACCCTTAATCCCCGGTAATCCCCCTTGAGATTCAGGGTCATCGGGTAGATCCGGCCGGCGTCCTCCATATTGACGGTGGTTCCATAGAAGTCCGTATAGTTCCGGTCGGAACGGGCCGTATGTCCTGCGAACAGCGAGCCGCCAATATACAGGTCCTCCGAGGGGCGGCCACCGGTAACAATGTGGTAGTTATGCCGCATGAAGGTATCGGCCGTGACTCCTGCTGTCGCGCCCCCCGATACACCCTCGAAGTTCGCGCCGGTACGGGTGGTAATGTTGATGACCGCCA
>CAZSFB010000304.1:0-4214 GCA_964606035.1 uncultured bacterium
GACCTTGTAGACATTTTTCCCAAACAGGATGGAGTCTGGGCGGGCAAAATAGATGTATTCAAAGACACACCGCCGCGGCACCGGAGCGGCTGGCAGCCGAAACGAGGCCGATCCTTGCGCGGTGATTTCGATGGTTTCGCCGGGTTCAATTTCGCGCTCGTATTTTGCGCCGATCAGGTCAAAGGCGCAGGTCTCGCTGGCGATGACCCAGGCTCCGTCCAGCCGGCCGAGGACCAAGGGACGGAATCCCATCGGATCCCGGCTCGCCACCAGCCGGGTCTCGGTAAGAAAGACCATGGAGTAGGCCCCCTGCACCTGCCCGAGGGCCTCCATGATTCGGCCGACGGTGGTGGTGTTCTCACTGGAGGCGACAAGGTGGGCGACGATTTCGGTATCCGCTGTGGACCTGAAAATGGACCCGGAGTTCTCGAGCTCCTGCCGGAGCAGGTCCGCATTGACGATATTGCCGTTGTGGGCCATGGCGAAGGCACCGTGCCGGTAGTCCATTGCGAAGGGCTGGGCGTTCTTAACGTGGGAACCACCGGCCGTCGAATACCTCACGTGACCGATGGCACTGGCTCCGGGCAGCTCCTTGAGTGTGGCCTCGTTGAATACGTCGGCGACGAGGCCCATGCCCCGGTGCCCATGAAGCGCCGTGCCGTCGCTGCTGATGATCCCGGCTGATTCCTGCCCACGGTGCTGAAGGGCGTAAAGACCCAGATAGGTGATGTTGGCCGCTTCGGGGTGCCCAAAGATGCCGAAAACTCCGCACTCGTCGTGAAACTTGTGGTCGCCCATCCGCCTCTGTTCATGCTCCCGGCGCACCGCCGGGAGTGATCTGGCCGTTATGCCGGATAACTACTTTTCCCCGGCGATCTTTGCAATCGGGGCTTTCCATGCGTCGTGGAGTTTTCTCACGGGAATGTTCACAAGGGCATTGATAATGAGATCATCCCTGATGACCGTGCCGATCTCCCTGACCGGGGCCCGGTGACGCTTGCAGATTTTCATGAGGGCTTCGGCGGCCGCTTCGTCCGCCACTGTGACCACGAACCGGCTCTGTGACTCGGCAAAGAGAAGGGCATCCTCACGGATGTAGTCTTCAACCTCGACAGCGGCGCCAAGGAGTTTCTCTCCGTGGTCCCGGGGATCTCCAAAGCAGCACTCTGCGAGAGCAATGGCAAGGCCCCCTTCGGAGCAGTCGTGAGCTGACCGGATGAGCCCCTTCTGGATTGCCTCCAGAAGCGCCCTCTGGACTGATTTCTCAAGCTCAAGGTCGAGCTCAGGCGGACAGCCCCGTTCCATTCCGTGAATGACCTGAAGGTATTCCGAACCGCCGAACTCCTCCAGGGTCCGTCCAAGGAGCAGTATCCGGTGCCCAGCCTCCTTGAACCACTGGGAGGTGCGGTGTTCCAGTTTGTGCAGCAGCCCGACCATCGCAATGCCAGGGGTTGGGTAAATGCCCACATCCAGGGTTTCGTTGTATAGCGAGACATTGCCCGAGACGACAGGTGTTTCGAGTGCCCGGCAGGCTTCGGCGATCCCTTCGACGGATTCGGCGAACTGCCACATGATCTCGGACCGCTCGGGGTTTCCGAAGTTCAGGCAGTCGGTAATGGCAAGCGGTTCGCAGCCGGAGGCGACCAGGTTCCGGGCGTTTTCCGCCACGGCGATGGCGCTTCCGGTTCTCGGGTCGAGGTAGCAATAGCGCGAATTGCAGTTGACGGTGAGGCCCACGCCCCGGTCCGCGCCAGGGAGCTTGAGCAGCGCAGCATCGGACCCCGAAGGGAGCATCGTGGACTTGCCCACGTAGTTGTCATACTGGCGCCAGATCCATTCCCGCGAACAGATATTGGGAGAGGCGAGGAGTTTCCGAAGGACTTCATTGTAATCCTTCGGTCTGGGAATGGATGCAAGGTCCAGCTTCTGGACCTCGTCTTGCCAGGCGGGCCGCTGCATCGGACGGTTGTAAACCGGGGCCGACTCCACGAGTACATCCACCGGAAGATCGCAGACGATCTTTCCCTGATCCTTAATGACCCAGCGTCCGCTGTCGGTCACCTTGCCGACCACGGCCACATCGAGGTCCCAGCGGCGGAAGATATCAACGACTTCCTGCTCGCGGCCACGTTTGGCGACGATCAGCATTCTTTCCTGTGATTCGGACAGCAGAATTTCATAGGGAATCATGCCGGTTTCCCGGCGGGGAATGAGGTCAAGATCCATTTCGAGACCACTACCGGAACGTGAGGCCATCTCTACCGACGAACTCGTGAGGCCCGCGGCTCCCATGTCCTGGATACCGACAATGGCGTCTTTCGACATGAGTTCAAGGCAGGCCTCGATCAGCAGCTTTTCGGTGAACGGATCGCCGACCTGGACCGTGGGACGCCGTTCCTCAGATGTTTCGTCGAATGATTCGGAGGCCATCGTGGCACCATGAATACCATCCCGGCCGGTCTTCGATCCCACGTAGATGATGGGATTGCCGGTACCCTCGGCAAGGCCTTTGAATATCCGGTCCGCTTTTGCGATGCCGAGGGTAAAGGCATTTACCAGCGGGTTCCCGTTGTAACTCGGGTTGAAATACACCTCACCGCCTACCGTGGCGACGCCGACGCAGTTCCCGTAGCCGCCAATTCCGGCAACGACGCCCGACAGTAGGCGGGCGGTTTTCGGGTGGTTGGGATCCCCGAACCGGAGCGAATTCAGGTTTGCCACAGGGCGGGCACCCATTGTGAACACGTCGCGAAGTATCCCGCCTACTCCGGTCGCTGCCCCCTGGTAGGGCTCGATGAAGGAGGGGTGGTTGTGGGACTCCATCTTGAAGATAAGTGCGATCCCGTCACCAGCATCAACCACCCCGGCATTCTCGCCCGGCCCCTGGATGACCCTCGGTCCTTTGGTCGGAAACTTCTTCAGGTGGACCCGTGACGACTTGTAGGAGCAGTGCTCGCTCCACATGACGCTGAAGACACCCAGTTCCGGGTAGGTCGGCTCGCGGCCAAGGGCCTTCAGGATGACCTGGTATTCTTCCTGGGTAATTCCGTGCTCATCAACAAGTTCAGGTGTGATTTTCGGGTCGGTCACGGCTTCCTCGATCCAAGCAGTGAGTCAAATACAATGCGCCCGCCCTCGGAGCCCAGAATGGACTCGCAGGCGTGCTCGGGATGCGGCATGAGACCGAGCACATTGCGGCCTGCACTCACGATTCCGGCGATGTTGTTCAGGGTGCCATTCGGGTTGGCTGCCTCGGTAGGGTTGCCATCCGCGTCCACGTAGCGGAATGCAACCTGTCCTTCACCCTCGATCCGATTGAGGGTCTCGGGATCAGCGAAAAAGTTTCCCTCGCCATGCTTGATTGGCATGGTGACGACGGCTCCTTTCTTATCCTTCGAGAAAAATGGCGAGTTGTCCGTCTCGAGCTTCAGCCGTACATCATCGCAGATGAACCTGAGCTGCCGGTTCCGGATCAGGACTCCCGGAAGCAGGCCTGTCTCGCAGAGGATCTGGAACCCGTTGCAGATACCTAGAACAGGCTTCCCTTTCTGGGCATGGTCGTGGACAGCTGCCATGACCGGGGAAAACTTGGCCATGGCACCCGTGCGAAGATAGTCGCCGTAGGAAAAACCTCCCGGCAACACCACGAGCTCAGCGCCGCCGAGGGAATTATCCTTGTGCCACACTAACTGCGCGTCGGCACCATAGACTTCCGCAAGCATGCGGACGGTATCGCGGTCGTCATTGGAGCCCGGAAACTGGATGACGGCGATTTTCAGGGTTCGATCTCCATGCGGTAGTCTTCAATAACCGTGTTGGCGAGAAACCTGTCGCACATCTTCTTCAACTCGGCTTCCACTTGTTCGCGGCTTAGCCCTTTTGCTGGATCAAGGTTCATCTCGATCACCTTGCCGATGCGGACATTCTGCGCCGCCGTGAACCCGCTCTGGTGCAGCGCACGTTCAACGGCAGTTCCTTGCGGATCCAGCACACCTTTGCGGACCGTGACAAACACTCTGGCCTTCACGCCATCATCCCTTCCTACCGCCGAGCTTCTTTGTCACCAGGCGGAGCACTTCCTGGTAGGATTCCTCGATGTTTCCCAGGTCCCGGCGGAACCGGTCCTTGTCCATCTTCTCGTTGGTTTTGGCATCCCACAGCCGGCAGCCATCCGGGGTGATTTCGTCCCCCAGCAGGATGCGGCCCTTGTGACG
>CAZSFB010000305.1:0-4173 GCA_964606035.1 uncultured bacterium
AACCATCACAGGCCCTGCCTGTATGGCGTCTGAGGGTTCTTCTCCCTCGGGATAATTTCGCTTGAAAATGATCTTTGCCCGGCCTTCAAAAAGCAGTAGCGCACCGCTCCCACCACCCCAAAGCTTTGCGACAGTCGTTCCTTGCGAACGTACCAGACCAGATGGCTGGCCATCCGCTTCAAAGTAGCCGCCATTTAATACAACGATATCCCCCTTGGGGACCAGTTCTGAAAGAGCCATGCGGGGCCTGCCGATCGCCGTACGAATCAGGGCCTGATGCCGCTCCAGATCCGTACGGATCATATAAACAGTAACGGGAACGGTATTGCTTCCGCTCACTGGGAGCTGGCCCGCATGATAAAAAAGACCGGGTTCAATGGCCTCCCAGGCGATCCCGGCACTGGATATGTGACCGGTATTGCAGGAGCATAATGCCACCAGTGACATACAGATAACGGCCACCGACGCATGATATTTCCTGTAGGTCATGTGCACATGCATCCCGTATTATTGTAGCAGTAGTTTCGATGAATCCGACGGAAAGTTCCAGGAGGCCTTTTCATGAATCGCTATCGTCTGATAACAGTGCTGATGTTCATTGCAACAACTTTGGCTGCGATGGGCAGCTGTAGCCCCAAGTCCTATCCACTCAATGGAGATATTCCTGCCGAGCTACAGGCACCCATCGGGAAAGCGAAAACCGCAGTTGATGCCCTTGCAAGACGGCTGCTTACACGTCTGACCGAGGCTTATGAAGAATATGGGCCTGAAGGTGCTGTGGCGGTATGCAGCAGCGAAGCCCAGCAGATGACACAGGATATTGCTTCCGAGTATGGAGTTGAGATCGGCCGTACCAGCCACAAGTTGAGAAATTCCGCAAATGCCCCACGAACATGGATCAGGCCCTATACTGAAGCAGCCACCGGCAGGAAAGCACAGGATGCCGAAATGCTGGCTTTTGATCTTGGCGACAGGGTGGGGCTCATTAAGCCGATCGGTGTCCAGGGTTTCTGCCTGAGTTGCCATGGGGCAGAGATTGACAGCTCAGTCCGTGTCACAATCAGGAAATCATATCCTGACGACCAGGCGACGGGTTTCAGGGAAGGGGACCTGCGAGGGTATTTCTGGGTTGAACTGAAGAAGAACTGAACCCGGCGAAAGATAAAAGGGGCCGCACAACTTGCGGCCCCTTTTATCAGAGGACGGCAAAAGCCATATCAGGCTTTGATCTTGCCCACCCGCTTGGCGATGGAAAGTTTCCAGCGTTCCACCCGAAGCGTAGCGGCATCCACCATTTCGGTGCCAAAAGTGATAGCACCCAGGCCCTGTTCCTTGTCAGCCTTGTCGTATGCCCCGATGATTTCCTGGGCCCGCTTGATCTCATCTTCGGAGGGAGTGAACACCTCGTTGACCACTTCAACGTGGGTCGGGTGAATGCACCATTTCCCATCGAAGCCCATGTTCCGGGCATTGGTTGCATCCTTGCGGACCTGGTCCAGATCTTTATAATCCAGCGTCACATTATCCACCGAATCAATCTGTGCAGCCCGTGCAGCAGTAACCACCTGGCTCTTTGCCCAGTGGAAAACCTGGAACTGTTCATCGCCTTTCATGACCCGGGCATTAACATCGCCAGCATAATCCGCAATGCCGAAGATCAGCGCGTCCATACGGGGCGATGCCTTGGCGATATCATAGGCGCGCAGGGCGGCCTGGGCGCTTTCAATCAGCACCTCGAACTTCACCTGTTTCTTCATGTTCAGCTTGTATTCGAGCTGGCCGAACAGGAAATCGTAATAGTGAATCTCTTCCGGTCCATAAACCTTTGGGATCACAATCACGTCCACTGCATCCCGTGCGATGGTCAGGACTTCGATAATATCATCCAGGCACCAGATCGTACGGATGTTATTCGCACGGAAACCGCGGATCTTCTGACCCCAATCAAGCTCGGCGAGCGCCTTGCCAACCACCTTCCGGGCGTCAACCTTCTGTGAGACCGCGCAGGCATCCTCAAGATCAAGCATGACCATGTCCGCATTGCCCGATGCTGCTTTCGCACAAAGCTTGTCCGAGTGTCCCGGCGTCGTCTGCTCCGAGCGGCGGACTTTCTTTTCACTGATCTTGTCTAGGTGATACGACATCTGGTCTGGTTCCTTTCCCTGCTGTCTGAAAAATTTCCCGATTATTTCCCGTCGATAATCCGCTTGGCGACTACCTCGGCCTGGATTTCTGACGTACCTTCGAAAATCTTTATAATCCGGCCGTCCCTCCAGAAACGCTGCGCACGGTACTCTTTCGAATAGCCATAGCCTCCATGAATCTGGAGTGCATCACTGGTGACGTGTTCGGCGACCTCGCCAGCCTTGATCTTCGCCATGCCGGCCTCCAGATCGCAACGTTTGCCCTGGTCCTTCATGACACAGGCGTAGTAAAGCAGCTGCCGAAGCGCCTCGACTTCTGTCGCCATGTGAGCAAGCTTGTGGCGTATCAGCTGATGTTCAGCCAGATATTTCCCGAACTGCTTGCGTTCCCTGGCATACTGAAGGGCATGGTCATACGCAGCCTGCGCCACGCCGAGTCCACGAGCTGCCGTCTGGATACGGGCTGACGCGTAGGTCGTCATCAGCTGGTAGAAACCTTTCCCTTCCTCGCCTCCCACCACATTGGAAGCCGGAATCTCAAGGTCTTCAAAATTAAGTGACCAGCTCTTTAGTCCATGATAGCCGATGGCCGGGATATAAGACCCGGTCAGCTTCGGTGGCATAAATTCATCGCCGGGCTTTTTTTCCAGGACCAGCATCGACAGCCCCTTGTGGCGCTGTGATTTGTCAGGGTTTGTACGGGCCAGAATCGTCATGATATTGGCCCGGTTAGCGAACGTGCACCACGTCTTGGGACCATTCAGAACATAGACGTCGCCCCTTTTCTCGGCCTTCAGCTCAAAACTGGCTGTGTCCGAACCATGATTGGGCTCAGTAAACGCCGCTGCCGAAAGCAGTTCTCCGGTGGCCAGTCCCGGCAACCAGCGCTTTTTCTGTTCCTCGGTCCCGCCGTTGAGGATCAGCGTTCCGGCGATGACATTCCGGGTCATCACGGAGCCTACTGAAAGCCATCCCCTGGAGAGCTCTTCCGTGACAATTGCCATCGAAAGGTGATCCATACCTGCGCCACCATATTGCTCGGGAAGGATCAGGCCGAAGTACCCGTTTTCAGCCATTTTCCGGATGACGTCCATCGGAATCTCGGC
The DNA here is from genome assembly GCA_964606035.1 of uncultured bacterium. GTDB lineage: Bacteria > JAGRBM01 > JAGRBM01 > JAGRBM01 > JAHCIT01 > CAZMGV01. Next base: position 3,251 of record CAZSFB010000305.1, read on the forward strand.
ACCCTTCGTGTCGAGATCATCCACAATGGGCATTACTTCCTTGTCCACAAACTTGCGGACGCTATCCCTGAGTGCATCATGCTCTTCGCTGAGGAATCCAGCCATACTGTGGTGGTTGTCCTTGTGTGGGGCTCCGCAAACACTGTCGCGGGCGCGCGGTAGTTAATCCGTTTGACTGAGACTGGCAACCCGGAATTTTACGGGAGCTTCCAGAAAACTGACTCGCAAGTCAATCAAGTTCCTGCATGACAGAGCCCCATCACCGTTGCTGGTGAAGGGGCCCCGAATTCGATCAGACGATTATGGCTTCGCGTCAGGATTCGGCTTCTGGCCATCTGAGTAATCGTAGTAGCCTTTGCCAGTCTTGCGCCCCAGGTCGCCCTTGGCGACCAGTTTTACAAGGCTCGCGGGGCTCTTCAGCCGTTCTTCCTTCAGTTCGGAGTGGAGGATGTCAGCCATGTGCTTCACGATGTCCAGCCCAATGTAATCTGACAGTTCAAAGGGGCCCATCGGATGGTTGCAGCCCAGTTTCATCGCAGCATCAATATCGGCCGGATTGGAAACTCCCTGCTCGTAAAGGCGAATCGAGTCAACAAGATACGGGACCAGAAGGCGATTGACTATAAATCCCGGCGCCGAGGGCAGGGGAACCGGTGTCTTATTCACGTCTTTGCAGAACGAGATGAGCGCCTTGCTGGTCTCGGGAGTCGTCTTGGAGCCAGAAATCACCTCCACCAGTCCCATGACAGGTGCCGGATTAAAGAAATGCAGACCTGCGAATTTTTCCGGACGCTTTACAGCTGCGGCCATTTGATTAATGCCGATCGTGGACGTATTGGTAGTGAATAGCCCCGAAGGCTTGACGATCTTGTCCAGCTTGCCGAACAGATCGTTCTTCTTGTCGAGCTCTTCAACAATTGATT
>CAZSFB010000306.1:0-4172 GCA_964606035.1 uncultured bacterium
TGTCTCGTGCGGCGCTGGTGTTCCGGGGCGGAGCCGAACAGGCGACCTGGCGGGTTGTCCGCGATTTTGCGAAGGGAGCGTCGAGCCTGTCGCGACTGGACCCCGAGACCAAAAAATTCAGCCCTGTGACCAATGATCCGGCGCAGATTGAAACCGAGTTGCTGAATGCCGGCATTCCGCCTCTGGACCTGTACCAGGTCTTGTGTGTTTGCCGGAGACTGGATACGGAGTCCGCGGCCCCCAAGAGCAGTTTCGGCGCAGCCTCAGACGAGACGGCACTACTTTCTCCGGAAGAGCGCGAAGCGAAGATCAAGCAGCTTGAGGAAGCCCTGGAGGGTGCGGGGCATATCGAGAAGCTCCAGTTCGAGCTCGATGGCATTGAAGGCCAGAAATTCGACTGGCAAAACAAGGTCAAGAGGGTTGATGAGCTTGATTCCAATGCAAAGAAGGCTTTGGCAGCTCTCGACAAGCCGGAGTTTGAGCCGCTTGCCTCGGTGACAAAGGAACAGGAAGAGCGTATCCGGAACCATGAGGATAAAGCCGGTGATCGCAAGCGGGAACTGGACCAGCTTGAAAAGCAGGTGCTTGCTCTGCACGAGGAAGCAACCGCAGCATCACGGAAGAAAGTCCCCTTTTTCAAAAATGTCATTTTCATGGCGGGGGCTGGGGTTATCCTTCTTAGTGTCATCTTCATGATTGTGCTGCTGGCTGGAGATAATCCCCATGCGACCAAGATGATTCTGCTGATCATGCTTGGTGGAGGTGTGGCAGCCTTTGGTTACTTGAACTGGATGAAGCAGATGGCGGAACTGGATGCTGTTATCGCCAAACCTGAAAAGACCGAGCAGTTGCGGGCCCAGACGACAAGGAAATACGAGCTTGAAGCTGCAGACGTGATTTCTCTGCTTCGCCGCCTTGATGTGGATCGGGCCGGTGAATTTCTTGAACGTCTGGCAGTCTACCGCAAGCAGAAGGCCCAGGCGGACAAGCTCAGGAAGGAAGCCGATGATGCAAAGCAGGATCCTGAATACATGTCGGCTGCAGCTGAACTGAAAGCCCTGACTGAGCGGGCAAAAGCGCTTCAGCAGGAGATCAAGAAGCTGGGAGCAGCGGCAGCGATCGACCCAGGCGAGCTCAGACGCCAACTGGAAAAACTGAAAGCCGTCACCGGAAAAGGAGCCGGACTGGCCGGGGTTGGAGCGGGCCGCCTGATTTCCGCCGCGGCAAAATATCTTGATGAAGGCGGCGCGATCCTCGCAGCCAATATCCTTCCCAGGGTTTCAGCCATGATGCAGACCATTACCGAAAACCGGTATTCTGTGGTGTCCCTGTCAGAAGACGGCTCTGCAACAGTCATGCATGTTCCCTCGTCCAAAGAACGCAGCCTTAGCGAAATTGGGCCGAGTGTCCTCAATGCTTTCCAGTTCGCCCTTCAGGGTACGTTGATAGAGTATGTTTCCGGCAAGAGAGAAAAGTTGCCGCTGATCATCGATTCAGGGACTGGAGCGCTGGATGATAAATGGCTCGCCGGACTCCTGCGGGCGCTGAAAGGAGTAGGAGCCAAATCCCAGGTTATCCTGACAACCAGCCGGTCCCAGATCGCCACGGCTGCGGATCTGGCTATAAAGCTTCCTGGCTGATCTCCTATGCCTCCGGATCTGGGTTTCGACCAGAAATTCTTGCTGGAAATACCCCCGGGAACCTTTATTGCCGGGGTGGATGAAGCTGGCCGGGGCCCACTGGCGGGGCCTGTGGTCGCTGCTGCGGTCATTCTCGGAGGGTTAATTGATGGGCTGGATGACTCAAAACGTCTGGCTCCAGAGGAACGAGACCGACTTGCGATTCTGATCCGGGAGCAGTCAGTCAGTTTCGCCATCGGTGAAGCTACTCCGGATGAAATTGACCGCTTGAACATTCTGCGAGCGTCATTGCTCGCAATGCGGCGGGCTATTGAAACCCTTGGGAAACCCGTCGGGATCGCACTGATAGATGGCAACAAGCGTACGGATGCGCTGGTGCGGCAGCAAACGGTCGTCAAAGGGGATTCCAGAAGCCCATCCATTGCGGCCGCAAGTATTCTTGCAAAGGTCTATCGCGACCAGCTGATGGCAAGGTTCGCTGAGCAGTTCCCGGCCTATGGATTTGACCGGCACAAGGGATATCCGACCTTCGAGCACCGGCAGGCCATCCGGGTTCATGGTCCCTGCGAGATCCATCGCCGGACATTCCGGGGAGTCAAGGAATTTCTGTGAAACGGCCTGTCTCAGGATCGCGGGGTGACCGGAGGCAGGGAACCGGGAAATCGGGTGAGGCGGCTGCGACGGCGTATCTGGAGGAAAAGGGTTTTGTTGTCGTCGAGCGAAACTGGCGCTGCAAGGCGGGTGAAATTGATATTGTTGCAAGAGATGGCTCTACGGTCGTATTTGTTGAAGTGCGCACCAAGACCGTGCGAAGCCATGGCTCGGGCTTGGAGTCTGTCACGCATCGGAAGCTACAAAAACTTACTCGGCTGAGCGATTACTATCTGAGCCTGCACGGGCTGGAGAATATACCCGCTCGGATTGATATCATCGGTATTGATATGGAGAGGGATAGACCAGTCTGCATTGAACATGTACGGAATGCCACGGGCTAAGTTGTCGCCTGCTGGCGGCTGAGCAACGGATTGGCGTCGAGCGATGAAGCCATTGCCGCCTGATAGCCCAGGCTTTTCAGCTCGGACAGAAAAGTCCGAGGACCGTTGAGGAGGTAAATCTCCTTGGGAGAAACCCGGTGTACAAGTTCGAGCAGTTCATCATGCCCAGCATGGTCGGAGAGGGGCAGGGCGTAATCATACCGTGACCGGGTGGCGTAACGCCGGTCCATGGCCCAGCCAGTGACAGCAATCGTGCGGAGTTTCCGTAATTGGGTAAGTGCGGGGCTGTTGCGTACCTGTGGAGACAGCACAAGCACGCTTCCGGAAGGAATATTTTCCGGAACTACCCGAAAAGAACCCAGGTTTTTCCCATATAGGCGGTATATGGCCGAGATCCGCTCAATCGTGGGTGAAACAAAGACCGTAAGATCATCGTGGGCCAGAGAAGCGAGAACTTCCTGCGCCTTTCCAGCAGAGTAGGCGAAAATTACCGGGGTCGCCCCCTGTGAAAGTAGCCGCCTGACAAGGTCTGAAAGTTGTCCGGAAACTTCTTCCCGCGAAGGGAACCTGAACCTTGGATCCCCAAAGGTCCCTTCCATTATGAGGGTCTGGGCTTTTGGCGGTGCGGCAGCCTCGGCAGTAAGGGCCGGACTCAGACGGAAGTCACCAGTGTAGAGAATAGAGGTGGCTGGCGTCTCGATATGGAGCATGGCTGACCCGAGCATATGGCCAGCGGGGAAAAGAGTTACGGTGTGGCGGCCGATCCTGCACGTTTCTGCAAACCGGATAGTTTCGTGTCTGCCCACCGGGCCCAAGACCGTGCAGAGTGCCGCAGTCTCGGGGGTGGTGATGAAACGGGTATGGGGCCCACTCCGGAGTGCATGGCCATGAGAAACAAATGCCAGCGGCCTTGGCCGCCTAGGGTCCAGATACAAGCCAGACGTTACGATGACCGGATCACCGTTATCGATTCTGAACTGGGGACGTCCGGTCATTTCGTCTCTAGCGCACGCTCCAGATGTTCGCAGACGGTCGAAATGACTTTAACCCGGGCCCATTGCTTATCATTTGCCTCAACGAGAACCCATGGGGCGATCTCCGTGCTCGTGCGTTCAATCATATCACATGCCACAGCTTCATAGGCATCCCACTTTGCACGGTTTCGCCAGTCCTCTTCTGTCAGTTTATACTGTTTGTATGGCGTGAGCTTCCGGCTCTTGAACCGGCGAAGCTGTTCGTCCGGAGTAATGGACAGCCAGAATTTAACGAGGATGATTCCTGACTCTGCCAACTGTTCCTCGAACGCGTTGATTTCCGAGTAGGCCCGGGACCACTCATCACGGGCGGCAAATCCTTCAACCCGTTCGACAAGCACCCGCCCGTACCAGGTCCGGTCGAAAATCGTCACCCGTCCCTTCATGGGGATATGGCGCCAGAACCGCCAGAGATAAGGATGGGCGCGCTCCTCATCCGTCGGTGCGGCAATTGATGTCACCTGGTAGACCCGGGCATCCATAGCATTGATCAACTTGCGGAT
>CAZSFB010000307.1:0-4140 GCA_964606035.1 uncultured bacterium
CGCCGTTCAGCCGCTCACCCAGCTTCCCTTCGGCAACTTTCAGACCTGCCTGTTCATCCTTGAAGTATTTCGCCAGTTGATCGAGTACGCCTTTGATCCGGCCTTGCTCCAGCTCCTTACCGAACGGGGATTCGGGACCGAGTATATCGTGAAGGGATTCTGCCAGCCGCAGGATCAGGCTTTCGGCGGCGACTCCGATCATGACGGCGGCGGCGCGGTGACGTCCGGCTGTAAACGACCAGGCGGCCTCTTCAGCATAGGAAAGTTCCGCGTCGTCCAGTCCACCCTTAGATTTCAGATAGGCGAGATAGCCGTTCGGGTTCCGTGGATCGCGGTCGAAGGATTCGAGGGACTTTTTACCTTGATTGGTTACGTAGAATTGAGGCGGGCCATTGGTCAGAAAGCTCGGATGCGGAGTGCCCCATCCAAGAGCCCCATTACGGAAAAGCTCATTCAGGAAATCATGCCCGATTTTGCGGTGAACCGGTCCGGGATTTGTAATCCCCGAATTCCTAAGCAGGTTATTCCAAGTGTTTTGGCTGAACACTTCGGCAAACCCGCTAATGTGTTCCTCCACCCGTTTAGTGCACAAAAATGTCAGAATGGCGCCGCGGACACGGGCAATTTCAGAGGTTGTCTGGGATCCGTCACTCAATCAACACGCTCCCTGCTCATCAATTTTGGCACTCCCTCACCCTGCCGTCCCCATCCGCAACTGCGTAATTCTGCCGTAAAACGGATACGTCGGCCACCCCTCCCTTGCCGTCGCGGTTTTCCGCGGGCATACCTTCTGGCCGGAGGGCCGGGAAACCATGAAGACACTGAAGAACCGGGTGGCGGTGGTGACAGGGGCGGCGAGCGGTATTGGCCGGGCGTCGGTGCTGGAGTTCGCGCGGGCGGGGATGGATATTGCGCTGGCGGACCTGAACGAGGCCGGACTGGAGACGGTGGCCGGAGAGGTTCGCGCGCTGGGCCGCCGGGCGATTTGTGTCCGCACGGATGTGACCCGCAAGGCGGATATCGAGAACCTGCTCAAGCGGACGCTGGCGGAGCTTGGCGGCGTCCACGTGATGATGAACAACGCGGGGATCACCGTGGTGGGCAACGCCTGGGAGTCCACCGACGAGGACTGGAAGCGGGTCATCGACATCGACCTGTGGGGCGTGATCCACGGCTGCCGGGTGTTCGCACCGGTGCTGGCGAAACAGGGCGAAGGGCATATCGTGAACACGGCGTCGGGGGCGGGGCTCATGGCCGTGCCGGGGATGGTCTCCTACTCGACGGCGAAGTTCGGGGTCGTGGGACTTTCCGAGGGGTTCCGGTGGGAACTGGCTCCCCACGGCGTCGGCGTGACGGTGGTCTGTCCCGGGGTCGTGAAGACCAATATCGTCGCATCGGCCGAGTTCCGGGGCAGCCATCAGGCGGGCCGTGAGCAGGCCCTCAAGATCACCGAGGGGGGCGTGGCGCCGGAAAAACTGGCGAAGAAGATCGTGAAGGCTGTGAAGAACGACGAGCCGGTGGTGCTGATCGGCCCGGAGGCCTACGCCATTTCAGCCATGAAGCGGCTCCCCTACGGTGTGGCCGACCGGGTAGGAAAACTGATGGCGCGGGAAGTGAAAAAGCGGGCGAAATAGGCCCTTTCCGGTGGCAGAGGGCTCAGGTCCGGCGGTTTTCGTACCGGAGTGAGCCAGCTCACGGGGCCAGCCGGGCAAATTGCTGCTTACCCTTGTCCTTTCAAGGACTTAGGCTCTATACTGCTTCTTGCGACGTCCCACGCGTTTTCCCCGTGGACCCTTTCCAAGGGCTCACTGGGAGAGGTACGATGTTTAAGGTGAGCATGATACCCAGCAGCGTGAAAAGATTATCCGCCGTGGCCGTTCTGGCCTTGGCGGCTGTCTCGGTTTCCCCGGGCCGGGCCCGGTCCGAGATCTACATGTGGCGCGATGCGCGCGGCGTGATCCATTTCAGCGACCGCCGCCAGAGCGAGCAGTTCAAGAAGAAGGCCCCCGGCAAGCTTGAAACGGTGGAGGAGAAAAAGTCCGCCCCGCAGGTGGCAAGTGCCAGGGACCGCCAGCGTCCGGAGATCGACCACGGCGAACTGAACAGCTGGATCGCGAAATATTCCGACGAGTTCGGGGTGGACCCGGACCTGGTCCGCGCTGTGATCCACGCCGAAAGCGACTACAACCACATGGCGGTGTCGCGGGCGGGGGCCATGGGGCTCATGCAGCTCATGCCGGGGACGGCCGGTGACGTGGGTGTGCGCGACGCCTTCGACCCGGAGCACAATGTCCGGGGCGGCACACGCTACCTCGCCATGATGCTCGACCGGTTCCAGAACAACGTGCGGCTCGCCGTGGCGGCCTACAACGCCGGCCCAGAGAACGTGGCGAAATACCGCGGCATCCCGCCGTTCGACGAGACCCGCGCCTACGTGAAGCGGGTGATGCTCCTGTTCGAGACCTACCGGCAGCAGCGGCTGTGGGCGTCGGCACTTTCCTCCGGGAACAGCGGCGCAGCGTTCACCAGTTCCGCGCCGCTGGAGCCCTGACGGAAGGCGGCTGGTTGCGGTGAACGGCAGCGGAACAGCGCGCCACGAGCATTCGGGCGGCGGCTTCTACCACTACCTCTATACGGGCCAGGACCTCCTCGAGAAGGGCGAGGTCCGGGAGGCGCGCGAGCATTTCGCTGACGCCCTGGCGCTGAAACCCGACAACCCGGAGGCGCTCGCCGGGATGGCTCTTGCGGCCTTCAAGCTGAACGACTTCCAGCCGGCGTCGGAGGCTTACTCGAAGCTGATCGAGTTCACCCCGGACCAGTCCACGCTGCACGTGAACCTGGGGATCGTCTATCTCAAGATGAACCGGCTGGACGACGCCGAGGCGAGTCTCGAGCAGGCGCTGGCGAATGGCGGCGACAGCCCGAAGATCCAGAACTACCTGGGGCTCATCTACTCCAAGCGCGGCGAATACGCCCGCGCCCTCGACGCTTTCCGGCAGTCGGGCTCCCACAAGATGGCGCAGCAGATGGAGGACGCGCTGGCAAAGGCCCGCGGCACCGGCGAGATCCACGTCTCCGCCACCGGCGCGCCTCCCCGGAAAAACGACGACGTGGAGATCCTGGTGAATGCCGAGGTGGACGCCGCGCAGACCACCGAGAGTACGGCAGTCCCGCCCGCGGCCGCTGCTTCGCAGCCAGAGACATCCACTGGTGTGAATTCTACGGACAAGATGGAGTTCGAGGATGAGGATGAATCGTCCGCCTCTGCCGCTCCGGTGCCGGCCGAGGCACCCGATCCTGACGCCGAGCGGCGGAGAAACATCCTGAAAATGGGGCAGCGGGGGCCATCGGCGGGGATCACCCATGTGCCTTCCGCCAGCGAGGGAGTCGCCCTGTCGCAGCTCAGGACCGATGCGCCGAGACTGAAACTCCCCGCCCCTGGAGCCGAGCCGTTCGCCATCGCTGGCGGCGGGCTGCTCCGTGCACGGCTCGACGCGAAGATCTGCGCGAAGACCCACGGCGCGGCGCTCGTGCGCGGTGAGATCACCGTGTCGGAGCCGCTTTACAAGAAGTTCAAGGGCCGCCGCACGAACGTGCTGTTCGGCGAACCGTCGCGGCCGATCCACCGGCTGGAGGGTGCGGGCGAGATTCTCTGGAGTTCGGGCCGCGAGCTGTTTCACCGGCTCACGCTGGAGGGGGACAAGATATTCCTGAACGAGCGGGTGCTGTTCGCGTTCACCGCATCGCTTGCCTGGGAGAACGGCCGGATCACGACCGGGGACCTGGAAGGGATCCACCTTGTGAACTTCACGGGCCGGGGCGACGTGATCCTCCGGATCGAGGGCCCGATGACAGTCGTGGAGCTTTCCGGCGACCAGACGCTGAAGGTCCGGGCTGACCGGCTGCTCGGCTGGCGGGGCCGGATCGCTCCCCGCATGGAGATCGCTGCCGATGGCGGACTGTTCGCGGCGGAAACCCCGGTCCTTCACATGCAGGGCGAGGGCAATCTTTTTCTTGGCTCCGCCTGATCCGGGCGTCTAGGCTCCCGCCCGGACGTTTTTTCATGGGCCACAAGAACCTCAATATTCCGAACCTGCTCACGATCCTCCGGCTCCTGATGGTGCCGGTGATCGTCGCGCT
>CAZSFB010000308.1:0-4128 GCA_964606035.1 uncultured bacterium
CCTCGCTTTAAACAACGAAATCGTGGTTTTATCCTGAATATTGCGTCGATCGTGGGGTTGATGCCGGTACCATTGATGGCGACCTATGCGGCGACCAAGTCATATGTTGTTTCATTGTCGGAATCACTCGCACGGGAAAATGCCGGGACCGGTGTGTCAGTCACATGTATTTGCCCCGGCTATACAGAAACAGACTTCCAGAAGACGGCCGGCATTGATGAAGTGCGCGCCTTTAAAGGTGTGGGGCAGAACCCTGCAACGGTTGCGCGATTCGCAGTAGCAAAGGCCGAAATGAAGTCGAGGTTCGGAGTGCCCGGCTTTTTTAACAAGTTGACGGCACTGTCGGTCGCTCTAGTCCCTAGATTTGTTGCAGCGTGGGGGGCATATCTCGTCGCTCGAACCTTTATGCCGGTGTATCCTGCTAATCCAGCCTCAATAAAGTGACCCATTACGATACGGCTGTAATATGTGATTTGGATCGCGCTGGGAAGCCTCCGCGTCGTTGTCACTTTGCATTAGGCTGGTTTCGTTATACATAAACCCCCGGTAAGAGGGTTCCAGTACCCGGGGTTTGCCAGCTTGCGAATCATTGACATCTATTCAATCAAAGGCGGGGTAGGTAAAACCGCTTCGTCAATAAATCTGGCTGGTGAACTCGCCCTGCTCGGGAAAAGAGTCCTCTTGGCGGATCTCGATCCCTTGGGTGCCTCAATCCTCGGCCTATCGCCGTCGAAGGTAAGACCAGCGAAACCACAATCTGCAAAACCTGGAGCATTGGTGCAGGCCGTGGCGCCCTCTTCTCTTGAAAATCTCTCAACCGTGTTCCTGGGAGATATCGCTGCAGAGAGCCCTCCTGACGACGCGACCCTTGACTCTCTCTCTTCCGAATTCCGGGAACTGGCGAAGCAGTATGATGTAACGGTTCTGGATTCACCGCCAGCAGGAGGTCCATGGGTTCGGTGGGGCATGAAGGTTTCACATTCCGTTGCGGCCGTTGTTCAAAGTGAACCTCTCGCCTTTCGCATCTTGCCGAAACTCCTTGACCAGATCCGTGAAGCGCGAGGTGAAAATGTCACGCCCTATGTCGAGGGGCTGCTTCTCACCATGGTGGGCTCCACCAATGATCTAACTAGCAGGATTGCAGCTTACGCCCAGAAACGTTATCCGAAAGCCGTATTTCGAACCACAATCCCCAGAGATACAGTGATTCCGGAAGCCAACTACTCGGGTTTGATTGCGAGTCACCAAAACCCAGGTTCACCTGCAGCCGTAGCTTATCGGACCTGGGCTGGTGAGGTTCTTGAGCGGTGGGCACGTACGGACAAGCTTATCCAGCAAATAGTGGGGGGATAAGCATTCGCACAGGCTGCGGCTCCATTTGGGACCAAAAAGTGGGGCCGTCTGGACTTGTGCTAAATATGGGCTGAGAATTGATATCCGGCTGACAAACAGGCCTGAGTGGGAGGCAGTTGCATGTCATTGAATGAACCGCTGGCATGGCCCTTCCACCGGGAGCATCTGGAGCAGCTTGCTGCCAGAATCCGGTCTTGGAACCGGTCTGGCTTCAAGGTTCCTCCTGCAAGATATTCATGGAATACCGAGACAGGAAGCCTCCAGTTAGTTAACAATGAAACCCCTGCATCGGCATCGGCCGCCGTGTCAGCTGCCGAAGCTACCGCAGATCAGCCGCTCCCTCTCTCCATCCCTATCCATCAGGAAAGCCCGAACATTCAGGTATCGGCAACTGGCTCAACATTTGTACCTGCCTTCGAGCGGGACGACGAAGATGACTCCGAGCTTGATATCCAGCCCGGAGATCGTATCAAACAGCCGGATAATACCCGCACTTCAGGTAACGATGACGAAGGATGGGGATTCAGTTGAAAACTGCTGTTCTGGTGCCGTTGTCGCCACGAGTTGGCGCATCGACTCTGGGGGCCAATATCGCAGCCTTCTGGGCGGCAGCTGGTGTGAATACAGGGTTCCTGGATCTCTCGGATACGGTGCTTCAGTGGGAAGGTATTCCCACAAATATGACCGTTATTCCGCCTGACCGGTATCTCAAACTTGTCGAACAGGGTGATATCGAAGCATTCCATGCTGCATTACATTTACTCCCTGCCCTGGACCGGCTCATCATTTCGCTACCGTATGCCAACAATCCACTGTTCTGGACGACCCTAACTCTTGATCCGCAGATTGTTGTCCTTACACGCCTGGAAACAGCACTCGGCCGCTCCCTCGACAGCTTTATGGGTATGATCGAGAACATTCGCAAGGAAATGCCACATTCCGGCATTATCACTGGTTTGCTGATAAAACTGGCAACGCAGGGACCTTCCACGGACGAGATGATCAGGAGCATGGCCTCCGCGTTTGGGGATAGTGTGGTCTTTTCGCCTGTCGCTCACGTAAAGGCATTGGCAGAGACGGAGCACTCACTCCTTTGCTCACGTACATCTGAATCTCCAATCTCATCACTTATTGCTGATATTTCCCGGCGTCTTGGTGATATTCCTCATGAACCCCGGCCAGATGCTTCTTTCGAGCCATTGGCACGGATTGCGGTCCATGAAGGCACTTTCCCGTCTGGTTGGCAGGTCAAGGCCAGATCTGCCGGCTTGAGTGTCACGCAAAATGCGCCGGTTTCCAGTTCTTCCAGTGAAACCATCGACGTGCTCGCTGCGGAGATTGAGCACCTGCAAAAAGAGCTGGAAGAGGCTTCTCGAATTCAGCAAATCCTTCAGGATCAGATATCAGAGCTCGAGCAGGACCGGAAGGCAGCCTCTGACAAATCCAGTCAGAATGGGGATATGCAGTTCGAGGTAACCCGGTTAAAGGGTTCGCTCGATAACGCACTTGCAGAGGCGGAATCTCTTCTTCATGAGCGGAATGCCCTTCGTGATGAATTATCAGCCCTGAAACAGGTGGCCAATGCGCAGGACAATGCCGGGACCGCCATTGAGATCGACTCGGTCGCCGTGAGTGCAGCCGATATGGGAGAGGAGACTCAAGACACATCAGAAGCAGAGAAGTTGCGTCAGGAGTTGGATGGCTCTCTCGTTCAACTTCATGAACTGGAACTGCAACTGGATCAGGCTCGCTCAATGGAAGCACAGATTAGTGAGCTGCGAGATGCGCTGAAGGCTCAGATCACCGAGCGTGCCAACCGTGAAGTTCTAGTTGCATCAGAGATGGCTACTATCAGGGCCAAACTGGAAATGGCACTTGGTGCTTTGGCGAATGAGAAACCACCAGAATTCGACCCTTCACGAATCGACAAACTGCAGAACGAAGTCGAGTCGCTTACCCGAAAGCTGGCTGAGACTGAAAATCATCTCCACGGGTACAAAGCGGAGCGAGATCTCTTAGCGCAGAAATCAGAGCGGCTGGAATCGGAAATCAACCTGATCCGGGACCTCCCTCCCAGTCCGGAAACTGAGTTGCTCAAGGGTGAGGTGGGACGCCTTCGGACACAGCTCGAAACCGCAAAAAACCACATTCATGGCTTTGTTGCGGAACGAGATCAGGCGATGGCAGAAGCCCAAAAAATCAAGGCTGAACTTGAAGCAGAACGAGCATCCCCTCCGGAGATTCCTGTCGAAATTGAGCTCGATCCCGGTATGGAAATCGAAAAGGAGAAATTGGAACAGCAACTGAAACGCAGCGAAACCGAGATAATATCCCTTAAAAGGGAGTCGGCAGAATTAAGGTCCCAGCTTGAAAAAGCTGAAACGGCCCGCCGGGTTTTTTCCCGGGAACGAAACGATCTCATGGAGCAGTTCAGGTCATTGAAGCATGAAGCTGAAACCTTATCCATGGCAGATCGCCAACTGATGGAAGGGCACAATGAGCTGGTTTCCGTGATCCGCAGTGATCGGGATCGATACCGCGCACAGTTTGAGGTCCAAGATGCGTTGTATCAGAAACTGAAAGCGCAGCTGGAACCTATTCGAGAAACCTTACACGTTGGGTTATCTGAGCTTCCGGGACTTCGGATGCGTGCAGAACAGGCGGAGCACCGTATTCGGGAGCTTGAGGCCGAATGTGAGAGGCTCCGCCATGAAGCCAGTTCTACCATTACGACAGATGACCACAGTCGAGATGAAATCTCGCGGCTCAAGCAAG
>CAZSFB010000309.1:0-4119 GCA_964606035.1 uncultured bacterium
GTGGAAAAATTCCCCGAATTCGTGTTCCGGTTTGATCGTGCGACGATGCTTGAGGTCAGGAACCCCAAAAAGCCACTCGAAAACCGGCTGGTCAATTTTTATCTTGATGCTCCTTGGCCATTTAAGAACCTGGATATCAATGTCGAATACATATGCAATGAAGAGGCTTATTCCTGTGATTTCAGGGCGGTTGAAGGAAATGTTGTGGAAATGTGGGGCGCAATCCGTCTTGAAGACTGGGGTGATGGATTCACTTACGTTCTTTTCCAGACGTTTGCTGACTTCGGGTACGACAATGTGCCTTCAGCCAGTATTAACAAGACTGCGGAATTTGTGATCCGTACCTGGGCCAAAAACATCAAGGAACGGGCTTTGACTGAGCCCTGGGTCAACATGCCTTTGAAGGAAAAGAAGGTCTTTCAGCCTGGCGAGATCAAGACCGAGGGTCTTGAGGATCTCATGCACTGAGATTGAACCGGATGGGCTGCAGCCGATAATGTGTGGGTGTGGCTCCCAAACCTAAGAAGAAACAGGCAAAAACCTTTCCGGTTGCGACCGCCCGGAAGGCCAGTGGTGTCAAGCACCCGGAAAAATCTGCTGTAGCGGATTCGAAGGCCAAACGTTCCCCGCGCACGGTAACCGGGAAAAACTCCGGGATCTCGGTTGCTCCAGAAGCTGTCCGGGAAAAGCCGCGGCACGTCCGCAATTTACCTTCATCACCTGTTCCGGAAAAATCTGAAGCGATTGAACCTGCCGAGGTTCGCAAAGGTTTGGTAACGGAAGTGCCGGCAATTGCGGACGAGCCGGTTCCGGTCAGCGAGGGGATAACCACAGCGCTTTCGTCATACATGCGCGAGGCCGAGCGGTATCCGATTCTCTCCCGGGAAGAAGAATATGAGGTCGCAAAGAAATTCAGGGAGACCCAGGATCCGGAGCTTGCCAAGAGGCTGATTACCTCGAACCTGAAGCTGGTCGTAAAAATCGCGTGGGAATATCACAACGCATACAAGAACATTCTGGATCTGGTTCAGGAAGGAAACATCGGCCTCATGATGGCCGTAAAGAACTTTGATCCGCTCCAGGGCGTGAGGCTTTCTTCATATGCTCAGTACTGGATCCGCGCGTACATGCTCAGATATCTCGTCAATACCTATCATCTGGTAAAGGTCGGGACGACGCAGGCGCAGCGAAAACTGTTTTTCAACCTCCGGAAGGAGAAGGCCCAGCTTGAGCGGGAAGGATTCAAACCGACGACAAAGCTTCTGGCTGAAAGACTTGACGTAAAAGAGAGCGAAGTTGCCGAAATGGATCAGCGCCTTTCGCAGGGCGAAGTGTCGCTGGACGCGCCGCTGGGTCCGGATTCTGATCTTTCATTGGGAGACACGCTTTCAGGTGACGAACGGGATGTAGACGAGCGGCTGGCCGATCATGAGCGGATGGAGCGTTTCCGTGCGGCGATGAACGCCTATCGCACGACACTTGATGAAAGGGATGCGCTGATTTTTGACCGGCGGCTTGATACGGACAACCCCATTACCCTTCAGGAGCTTGGGGACAAGTTTGGGATTTCCAAGGAACGGGCACGCCAGCTAGAGGAGCGTATCAAGCTCAATTTCCGGAAATTTCTGGATCAGAACAAGGACAAATACGCGATCTAGCGGATTTTTCCGCGAATCACGTCATCACGGCCCGATGCATCCGGAGCGGTACCTGGATCAAAACCCGGCAATCTGACCTTCTTCTTCTGGCGACGAACCGTAACAGCCGTCTTGATGTTTCCCCTGACATTAAAATCGCCCGTGACTTCAATGAATACTGGATCAAGAAGGCCTGTGAGATCGTTCAGGATCCTGTTGGTGACCGCCTCATGAAAGGCGCCGATATTCCGGTAACTGTTGATGTAGAGTTTCAGGGATTTCAGTTCTACGCACCAGCGATCGGGTACATACCGGATATGGATTGTACCGAAATCCGGGAAGCCTGATTTTGGACAGACACAGGTGAATTCCGGACAGGTCATACGGATTTCATAATGCTCACGTGCAGGATTTGGGAACCGTTCAAGCGGGTGGGTGGTAGCGTCCGGTTTTTTCGGCATAATTCACTCTTGTATTTTGCTTTAATGGCACTCCTTGCCATCGGTGACCATAGTCATGGCACAATTCCGTAACAACCGGTAGTTAACGATAACGGGTATGGGTTTTCCCGGTGCATGAGGTTTTCAGTGAGTGCTGTGGCTGACAATAACGATTCATCAGCAAAGGTGTCTGCCACTCCTGACCTGTCCGACCCATCCTGTTACATCAACCGGGAGCTTTCCTGGATCGAGTTCAATGCCCGTGTGCTGGAGGAAGCCCTCGATGAAGCGGTGCCGCTTCTTGATCGATTGAAGTTCCTTGGCATCGTCAGTTCCAATTTTGACGAGTTTTTCCAGATCCGTGTTGGCGGGCTCAAGGAACAGCTCCAGGCCGGCGTTGAAGAGCGTAATGCAGACGGGTTGTCTCCCCAGGAGCAACTCCGGCGAATTTCCCTGCGCACACATGAACTGGTCCAGACCCAGTACGACTGCTTTCGCTCGACTGTGATGCCGGGGTTGGAGAGCATTGGAATCCATATCCGGAAAGTCAGGGATCTCAAGGACACGCAGCGAGAGTTTGTCGAAAACTACTTTCTGGATGTGGTGTTTCCGGTATTGACCCCTCTTGCGGTTGATCCTTCGCACCCATTTCCCCATGTACTGAACAAGTCGCTGAATATCGCCGTGACTCTCAGGGGAGTTGAGGTGGCAAGGCGTCATGAAACGTCACTGGCAATTGTTCAGGTGCCAGCGGTTCTGGACCGGCTGGTCAAACTCCCCGAAATTGAGCCGGGGGCCACCGACTTTGTGCTTCTGGGAGACCTGATTGGATCGAAGGCTTCTGAGCTGTTTCCCGGGTTGAAGGTGATGTCCACCTTTTCATTCCGGGTAACCCGGAATGCCGATCTTGATGTCGATGAAGACGAAGCCGACGATCTGCTTGTGGCCATTGAGAAGGAGCTGAGGGCCAGAAACCGCGGTGAGGCCGTCAGGCTTGAGCATCACGCCGACGCCGACCCAGAGACTCTTGAACGTATTCGTGTGGCTCTTCATCTGGAGCCGGAAGATTGTTACCCTGTGCATGGCCCGCTCCAGCTGTCCGATTTCATGGGATTATATGGGCTGGAGATAGGCGCAAAGCACAGGGAAGTTCCGTACACCCCGCAGACACCGGCGATGCTTCGGGATTCAGGGAACCTGTTCGACACAATCCAGAAGCGGGACATTCTGCTGCACCACCCCTATGAGTCCTTTGGACCCGTCGTGGATTTTATCCGGCAAGCGGCAAACGATCCCAATGTACTCGCTATCAAGCAGACGCTTTACCGTGCGGGTACGGACAGTCCGATTGTTGCCGCACTTCAGCGGGCGGCAGAAAACGGAAAACAGGTGACCGTTCTGGTCGAGCTCCGGGCCCGGTTCGATGAGCAGGCCAATATCAAGTGGGCCCGGGCACTGGAGAAGGCCGGCGTTCATGTGGTTTACGGCCTTATCGGTCTCAAGACCCATTGCAAGGTCGCGCTGGTAGTTCGCCGTGAGGGCGCCAGGATCCGGAGATATGTGCATCTGGGCACTGGAAACTACAACCCGTCCACGGCCCGGCTCTATGGAGATGTGGGTCTTTTTACCTGCAAAGAGGCCTTTGGTGCCGATGCGACCGCGCTGTTTAACCTGCTGACTGGCTATGGCCGGGCGCCGTCCTGGCACCGGCTGTGCGTTGCCCCTCTTGGCCTTCGCGAGAGGGTGATTGACCTGATCGACCGGGAGGCAAAGATCGCTGCAGAAGATGGGCATGGCCGCGTTATCGCCAAGATGAACTCACTGGTGGATCCGCTGGTGATTCAGGCGCTGTACCGGGCATCAATGGCAGGCGTGAAGATATATCTGATTGTCCGGGGTATCTGCTGTCTCCGGCCCGGTGTCCCCGGACTCTCTGAAAACATCCGGGTTTGCAGCATTGTGGACAGATTCCTTGAGCACAGCCGGGTTTTCTATTTTGAAGCCGGTGGAAAAGGCGAGGTTTACTGTTCCAGCGCCGACTG
>CAZSFB010000310.1:0-4115 GCA_964606035.1 uncultured bacterium
CGCTATTACCCGGAACCTGCCCGGCACGGCGCTGGTCGTGGACGGTATCACGGCCGTCGGTGCGATTCCGATGCCGATGGACGAGTGGGGAATTGACGTGCTTGTGTCGGGCAGCCAGAAGGCGTTCATGCTGCCGCCAGGGCTGGCCTTTGTTGCGCTCTCCGAGAAAGCATGGAGGCTCACCGAGTTGGCCAAGCTCCCCCGGTTCTACGAGGACTTCAAGAAGGAGCGTACGGCCCTGAAAGATGACACAACTGCATGGACGCCAGCGGTCAGCCTGATTGTGGGGTTACGTGAAGTGCTCAAGCTGTTCGAGTCGGCGGGCATGGACGACTGGCTGAAACGCACAGCGATGCTTGCGGAGGCAACCCGTGCTGGTTTGGAAGCGATGGGGCTTAAGATTTACTCGAAACGGCCCTCAGACTCGGTAACCGCGGCGCTCCTTCCGGAAAGCGTTCCGGCTGGCAAGCTGGTGAAATACATGCGCGACAAGCTGGGGGTCGCAATGGCTGCCGGACAGGACGAGATAAAGGACCGGATCGTCCGGATTTCCCACATGGGTTACCTTGACGGCTTTGACATGCTGACGGCCCTGCAGGCGCTTGAAACCGGACTGACGAAGTTCGGACACAACGTGGAACTTGGAAAGGGCGTTGCAGCTGCGCAGAAGGTCCTGATTGCCTCGGCCCCGGCCGCAAAGTAGCCTTTCGCACTGAACGGGGGTTGAGTGCCCCCGTCTGAACGGGAGGCCGGTTCGTTCCGCGGATCAGGACCGGGCATTTGGCGATGTCCGAAAAGCCCAGGATTTTTGTCATTGACGATGACGTCACCATGTTGAGCCTCATCGAGAGGACGCTCCGCATGGCGTCCTATGAAGTCGTGGTCTCCTCCGAGGTTCTTGGTACCACCCAGAAGATCAAGCAGTTTGATCCGGACATCGTCATCGTTGATCACCAGATGCCGGCACTTACGGGCGAGAATTTTATTCGGATTGTACGCCGTCAGCCCAATTCGAGGCCCCGGATCTTGATGTATTCTGCCATGCCCCGGCAGGAGATGGAGCAGCGGGCGCTTGATGCCGGAGCAGATGTCTACGTGTGCAAGACCGACGGCATGAGCGAATTGCTGGCGGCGGTTTCCCGGCTCTTGCGGAATTGATCGGTTGACTGTAAGTGCAGGGCGCCGGGTCCGGGGGATTTCAAGGCCCCGGAAACCGTAATCCTGAGTTGCCGAAAGAAGCCGAGGTTTTTGACTGAAAATGTTCAAGGTACTTGTCGCTGATCCCCTTGCCGATGAAGGACTCCAGATACTGAAAACCCAGGCCGATCTGGCCGTGACTGTTCGCACTGGAATGAAGCCCCAGGAACTGATCGAGGAGATCCCGGGTTACGATGCCTTGATCGTCCGCAGCGAGTCCCGCGTCACGAAGGAAGTTATCGAGGCGGGCAAAAGCCTGAAGGTCGTCGGACGCGCCGGCATTGGCGTGGACAATATCGACTGCGACGCCGCCACCCAGCGCGGCATCGTCGTCATGAACACGCCGGGCGGCAATTCGGTCACCACGGCCGAGCACACCCTTTCCCTGATGATGAGCATGGCCCGCATGATCCCGCAGGCGACCCAGAGTCTCCGCGAGGGAAAGTGGGAGAAGAAAAAGTTTAAGGGCGTCGAGCTCTGCGGAAAAACGCTCGGCCTTGTCGGCATCGGTAATATCGGCGGAATTGTCGCCGACCGGGCAAACGGCTTGAAGATGAAGGTCATCGCCTACGATCCGTTCATCACCCGGGAGCGGGCAGCTAGCATGGGTGTCGAGATCTGCGAACTGGACGACGTGTTTCGGCGGGCGGATTTCATCACCGTTCATACCCCGCTTAACGACCAGACTCGCGGGATCGTCGGCAAGCGTGCCATTGACCTCATGAAGAAGGGGGTCCGCATCATCAATTGCGCCCGTGGCGGAATCGTTGACGAGGCGGCCCTTCTGGAAGGGCTACAGTCGGGCAAGGTTGCTGGAGCCGCGCTGGACGTGTTCGTGGATGAGCCGCCACCCGCGGACCATCCCCTGTTGAAACATGAAAATGTCGTTTTCACGCCTCATCTTGGAGCCTCGACCACGGAAGCGCAGATCCAGGTCTCTGTTCAGGTGGCTCAGCAGATTGTGGATTACCTGACAAAGGGAGTCGTCATGGCCGCCGTGAACAGCCCTGCGATCAGCGCAGAGCTGGCCCCGGTCCTGCGTCCGTACATCCGGCTCGCCGAGCGGCTGGGCTCATTCCACGCACAGATTCACCCGGAAGGCTTTGACGCAATCGAGATCGAGTACGGCGGTTCCGTGGCTGACGTGGACACGAAACCCCTTTCTGTCGCGGTCCTGCGGGGTCTCATGCACGGGCTCGGAACCGAGAGCGTGAACTACGTGAACGCCCCTCTTATGGCGAAGGCCCGGGGCATGAAGGTGACCGAGACCAAGGTAAACACCTCCAGCGACTACGCCGCCTATATCCGGATATCGACGCGTCACCAGGGTGGTTCGCCCCAGGTGGCCGAGGGTGCCATGTTCGGCAAGAATGATCCGCGCATCGTCCGGATCAATGACGTGTCGGTTGAGGCCCGGCCCGAAGGTGCCATGCTGGTGTTCTCGAACCTGGACCGCCCCGGCGTGATCGGAAACGTTGGCAAGCTGATGGAAAAATACCAGGTGAACGTAGGCAACCTGACGCTTGGCCGCGACCGCGCCGGCGGGAAGGCGATCTCCATTATTTCCGTTGACAATGCCGCGCCCGCCGAGGCGCTGGCCGAGATGGCGAAACTGCCGAATATCGAGCAGGTTTTCCAGGTGAAGTTCTAGGCGGACACGTCAAGGTGCAGAACACCATCCACCGCACACGGCTCCCCGCTGGTTTCCGGGACCACGGTCCCGAAACCACGGGGAGGCTGCAGGCGTACTGGAAGCGGCTGGACGCGCTGTTCAGCCGTCGGGGTTTCAGCCGCGTCATCACGGCCACGGTGGAGAACTTCGATGTCCTCCGCCCGGGCATGGGTGAGCGGTCGCTCGAAAACACGTTCCGGCTCATTGATCCGGTCTCCGGCGAAATCCTCGCCTTCAGGCCCGACTTCACCCCGCAGATTGCCCGGTTGTTTGCCTCTGGAGTGCTAGGCCGGAAACTCCCCATCCGGGTCTGCTACCGTGGCACGGTTCTCCGCAGGCAGGGGGCCGGGACGTCCAGCGCACGGGAGATCCACCAGGTGGGTATTGAGATGATCGGCGGAACCCCGTCCCAAGCTGACGTGGAGATTCTCTCACTGGCCCACCAGTCCCTTGCCGCTTCAGCAAGGCCGTGCGTTGTGGACATCGGCCATGCGGGAATCGTCTCGAAACTTCTGGATTCGGCCGGAGTTGCGGGCGCTGACCGTGAGCAGGTGGTTGAGTGGATCAGCCGGAAGGAGACCTTCGAGATTGAACGCTGGGCGGGCGGGTCGAAAGTACGGCAGCGGCTCGCGGAACTAACCACTGCCTTTGGAACGTGGCCGGAAGTCGAAAAAGTTGCCCGGCAGTGGGGCGCATCCGTCCGGCCGGAACTCCGGGCGCTAGCCGTCCTGGACCGGGCCTTGGAAAAAGTCCGGGTCCGCCGGTCATTTGATCTGGGGTTTGTTGATGGTTTCGACTACTACACCGGCATCCTGTTTGCAGGATACGTCGAGGGAAGCCCGGCGGCCGCACTGAAGGGCGGCCGGTACGACGGACTGTGTGGCCGATACGGCCGGGCGGCGCCCGCCGTGGGGTTTGCCCTCGATTCGGAAGCGGTGGCGCTAGTCGGCGCCCCTGCCAAAGCATTGAGGCGGAGGAGTTGATCCATGCCCGCAGTGGTCATGGTTGGCGCCCAGTGGGGCGATGAAGGCAAGGGCAAGGTCGTGGACTTCTATACACGGGAGTCCGACGCCGTTGTCCGTTACCAGGGCGGCAACAACGCCGGCCACACGCTGGTCGTCCGTGGGGAGAAAAAGGTCCTGCACCTCATCCCGTCGGGTATCCTCCACCGAAACAAGACCTGCGTGATCGGGAACGGCGTGGTGATCGATCCGGTGGTCCTGTTCGGCGATATCGACGCACTGAA
>CAZSFB010000311.1:0-4071 GCA_964606035.1 uncultured bacterium
GGTGTACGATCTGAGATCGAAATCCGGGCGTGACTTGGCGGCACGGACCAGCTCCCGGAGGAACGGCGGGTAGCCCGCCACGATGTAATGGTAGCGGCGACCGAATCGCTCGAGGGAATCGAGTATCCGCTGCTCATCCGGTCCGATATTTTTTACGAGCGCCACATGGCGGGCGAGTATCGTCAGCTTGGTCGACGTCGCCCAGGCGCCCTGACTGAAACCATTGAGCAGAATCACGGGCCGGTCGTCGCCGGGGCGGCCATAAAGAAACCGGTAAATGAAACGGGCTCCGTTGGCGAGACGGTCTTCTTCCTCCCGGCAGCGGGTCCAGTTGGTCGGAATGCCGCTGGAGCCGCTCGATTCGTCGATCAGCCCTTCCCGCGGAAGCTCCCGGTTCACGCACCGGTCCTCAAGCGGGAAGCTCTCGACATAATCCGCTTTGCCCGTGATGGGGACCTGTTCCAGATCAGCCGGAGGGTTGTGTCCTGCGAGCGCCGGTACCAGTTTCATGGCGCGCTGAGCGGCGGCAAGAGCCTTGCGCCTGCCGAGAGCGAGCAGGAGTTCGGGCCGCGCCGTGGTCAGGAACCGTTCCAGTGCGTCTGTATGGCGCAGCAGTTCCTGAAGCAACCCGTCCAGATGCTCCGGGTCCAGCGTGTTGAGAAGAGGACCCGAGAACAGGTGCCCGATCAGCTCCGGAACCTCCGCAAGTCCTTTTGCCACGGCAGCGTAATGCTCCGGCGAGAGGGATTTGCCGATGATTTTCGCCAGCCGGGCTGGCTCCAGTTCGTCGAGAATGGTCCGGCCGTCACCCATCTGCCCGGCCGATCCGGCGAGCAGCCGGACCAGCGTACCGGCTTCCACCGGGCGCCTGAACAGCTCGCCGAGGACGCGGGCAAGGTCCTCGCTGGAAAGCAGCACCTTCTGGGTCAGTTCCGGCGGTGCGCCAAGGGTTTTCGAATGGCGGAGGGCAAATCCCCGGACTTCATAAAACCGGCGAACCGCTATTCTCGCGAGCGAAAACGGAGCGGGAGCGTCCTGAACCCCGAGGTCGCGGTAAAGTCCCTGGATGACGAATTCCATGCCCTTCTCGAAACAGGGATAGGGGCGGAGATGGTGATTGGCACCTTCAAGACGGAGCAGCCGCCGGATACGGCCACCCTGCCGTGCGAGCGCGATGAATTCGTCCATCTCTTCCTGCAGGAAGTAGTCGTCGTGGCCGCCGGACACGAAGGTGACCGGAATCCCGATTCTGGCGTTCCACTGAAGGTTCGCCTCAAGATCGTAGTGGCAGTCGAAGGTGCCCCGGATGGCGTTCCAGATTCCGGAGAATGAGTTGACCGGCACTCCTTCGAGCATCGCGGCCATCTGGTTCCGGCTGATCCTGGCCGTATCGGACAGTCTGTCCGCCAGCAGCCGGTACCGCCGGGCCGTTTCCCCGTCCTGGCATGCTTCGGCCCGGCGGGCAGCGACCGCCGAACAGAAATCCGCCCACCCCGGCTGGGATTTCATCCGCAGCGCCCACGCGATGGACACGAGGTCGTAGTAGTCGCGCTTCACCTTGTTCCGGACGAAAGTCGGATAGTGAGGGACAAAAGACAGGAGGGCCAGCGCGTCGAAGGTCTGATGCTGGGCCTGGGAGAGAAACGCCTGTGTGGCCCCGATCGACATGGCCACGCAGGCAATCCGGTTGTCGATCGCGATGCCCGGATGCCGGCTCCGGCAGAGCGCCCGAAACTGATCCGACCTCAGATACCGGCCCCAGTAGGTGCATTCCTCGCCCGACAGATACATGTCGTCAAGGTTGCCGGGCGCCTCGTCGCCGGTGGAACGGAATGCCGGCCGGAAAACGATGAACCGTTTCTGCGCCACGAGAGCGCTGGCTACGGGCCCAAGTTCCTCTTTCGGGCGTCCGAACACGGCTGGCACGAGAACCGGGATCAGAGGCCCGTCCGCAGATTCCGGAATGTCCAGAAGCGCCGTGGCGGGATTCCCGTCGAGATTGGTCAGCGTCACTGGCATAGCGGCCAGTCCGGGAAAGGGACCGTTGAGATTCGGATCGAAAGGCATCTTACCCTCCATCGCGGCAAGGCGCGGTTTGAGGGTGTCGATCTCAAAAAGGGTACCGAAGGTGTCTCATTTTGTAACTGTCTGAAAGTAATGCAGATTTCGAGTTTCTATATCCTCTCGAATCGCTCAAAATGCCCACTTCTGGACGAAGCCATTGTCCTGTCTGACGGGTTCCCGCCGGAGGATCGTTCTTGCTGTTCGTGGGGCAGAGCCAGTCACTCGAAATATCGGCCGGCCGGTGGGCCGCCATGCGGGGCGAGCCGTTTCGTTCCCTGCGCGATCTGCCGGACCCCTTACCGGTTCATCCGGGAGAACTCTGGGTCTGCATTCTGGAAAGCGAACCGGAATTTTCCGGTTCCCTTCTGGAGGTTTTGAGAAAATCGCCCGGACTAGCCTGCCTGCCCCATGAGGAGATGGCTTTGGCCCGGCGGGCCCTCGATGCCGGGTTCAGGGACTATCTGTGTATTCCAACAGCCGAGTCGGTTCTCTTCCGGCGGCTGGATGCCTTGCATAACTGGAAACACCGGCAGGAGCCGGTGCACGTCCGGCTGACCGACGAACTGCTTCAGTCAGCGGACATTCTCCTCCGCAAGGAGGATCTTGACCCCAGGGTCATCGCCGCAGTTGAAACTGTTGCGCCCTTTCCTACGACTGTTCTGCTTCAGGGGGAGACGGGATCGGGAAAGGAGGTCGCTGCACGGGTCATCCATGTTCTGAGCCAGAAAGCCCGGGGACCGTTCGTCGCAGTCAATCTTGCCGCCATGCCCAGGGATCTGGTGGAGAGCGAGCTGTTCGGTCATGTCCGGGGTTCCTTCACCGGGGCGACCCAGTCGCGAAAGGGTGCGTTTTCGACCGCACGGGGAGGCACGCTTTTCCTCGATGAAATCGGCGAAGCGCCTCTCGAGATCCAGGTGAAACTCCTCAGGGCAATCCAGAACCGGGAGTATCTGCCCGTCGGCGCCGAAAGGCCGGAGCGGAGCGACTGCCGGATCATCGCGGCGACGCACCGGAACCTGCTGGCGGAGGTGGAGGCCGGCCGTTTCCGGCAGGATTTGTACTACCGGCTGTCCGTTTTCCCGGTTCATCTGAAACCGCTTCGTGAGCGGATCGACGACCTGCCTGTGCTGGCGAGAGCGATCATCGAGAAGCTGAACAACCGGCTCGGCACGTCGGTTTCGGGCATCGAAAGCGAAGCCATCAGGCGACTGGGTGAGTACGGCTGGCCGGGAAACGTCCGGGAACTGGAGAACGTTCTCGAACGGGCGATGATAACGATCCGTTCGGGCCGAATACCGCCGGAAGCGATCAGCATCGATGCAGGGGGCTCCCGGCCCTCATCTGTCAGCAGGGCAGTCGTTGTGGAAGTGAAGGATTCGGATCTCGGGGGAACGTTCGACCTGGACCGGGCTCTGGCGGAATTCGAACTGACGGTCGTCCGGCGCGCCCTGGACCTCTCGGGCGGGAACCTCTCGCAGGCGGCCCGGCTGCTCGGGGTTCCCCGGACGACGCTCTACAACCGGCTTCTCCGATCGGGCGTGAGAATCGATGAAGAACCTAGTTGAGCCTCTGGAGCCGGTTCCACTCCCGGGCCTTGTCATTCCAGAGGGTGAATACGGACTGAAAGAGCTTTTCCCCACCATGTTCGTCGAAGGCCGAACACCGGTCCAGTATTGCCGAAGCCAGAACCTGCGGGGATTCCTGGCGGTCGAGCGCCTGATCGATAAGACCGCTCACCTCTTCCCCCGTGAGGCTGCATCCGCAGGCATCGAGCTGGGTCGAAAGTTCCCGCAACTGAGATGACGTGCCGGTAATGGTCATGGCTGCCTGTCCTCGGGCCCCGGGAGGATCTCCCGGTGGCCATCTGCTGAACACATAGATAGATCAGATGAAACACGGGATAAAGCCCGTATCTGATGGTGGCCTGCGAAGTGGCGAGGGCTTGGTAGCATGGGCGGCACAAATCCCCGTTGAGGCACGGCATTCTATCTTGATAGTATTATCGGC
>CAZSFB010000312.1:0-4048 GCA_964606035.1 uncultured bacterium
AGTCCCGTGGCTTCAATGTGTATGTAGTAAACCCGGATGGTTCAGATGAAGTTCTCATCTCAAAGGAAGGTGGAGCGAACGAAGACCCCACCTGGTCACCCCGGGGCGATTTCCTGATCTATGCCTCACGCCGTTCCAAGAATTACGACCTGATTCTCAGCGATGCCTGGGGTGAGAGGAGGCGTATCCTCACGCGCACCCCGTCCAATGAGATTCAACCGTCATGGTCGCCCCGAGACCCACGCTAGTCCTAGAGCGAAGGGGAGGGGCCGCTGGTATCGGGTGATGGCACCAAGGAACTGTTCAGCTTGTCGATCTGGGAGCCAAGCAGCTTAATATCCTTTTCTATCAGGGAGATAACACTGGACCCGGGGTAGTCCAGTGCAAGCTGCTGTAGTTGGGCCTGCGCACCTGCCAATGCCACCTTGCGTGCGGCAGGGTCCTTGATCTTCATGGCCTTGGCGACAGCATCGCCAACCTTTTCCCGTTGCGACTTTACCACCGCATCAATCGCATCGGGCAGCCGTGACATTGCCTTCTGCCCTTCCGTTGGCGAGGCGACGAGTTCTCGGAGAAGCAGAACCGCCTCTGCATATTTTCCCTCTTTCATGGCAAGATCAGCCGCTTGTATCTTTTTCTGGTCATTTGCTGCCTTAAGTTCTGCTGTCCTGCCTTCGGACCTCTCAATCTCCATTACGGAAGCCGTTATGACTGTCTGAAGGTCTGCCTCCGGATATGTCATACGCAGCTCCAGTGCCCGTTTCCTGACCTCGTCAGCATCCAGCCGGTTGTTTGCATAATCTGCCCTCAGCCTGGCAATATCCGCCTCAAGAAGCTGGGCACGGCGTTGACGAAAACCTTCGATTAGTGCCTGTGCGCGTGTCTGAATACCCGTGTCCCGGGTTTCGGCCATCACCTCTGCAATAAGCCGATGAGCGACCGGATAGTCAGTCCCATAGGCAAAAATTGCTTCCGCCTGAATGAGCTTTGCCCGTGCATGAGCGGCTTCATCCTTTTCCCGCTGGTCAAGTATCTGGATGCGTTCCCGCGATGATTCCTCTATGCTTTCCAATTGCTTCATCCGCACGATAACCCGTTCGTATGAATCCCTTGCCCGTGCATAATCCCCCTGAGACGCAAAGTATGCCGCCAGTTCAGCCGTAAGTGCCGGAATGTCCTCGTAGCGCTGCGTCTTGAGATAGGATTCAAGATACCCCGCAGCACGGGCAGTATCACCCTGTCGCGCTGCCGCGCGGGCGACCTCCGGTAGAACTTCTACCGGCAGGTCTTCCGGCGGCAGTTCTCGCACAGCCGCATCCCATTTGGTGAGTATATTTTTATCGTCCCTTTGCTGAATGGCACTCCACAGTTCATTCCGGTATGTCCCCATCGTTCGCGGCTGGATCCCCGACTCCTCCACTGGCTGACCGGAATCCGATTGCCTGGACAGTAATTGTGCCCGTAAACGGGCGAGATTTTTCACCGCCGCGAGGAACTCCTGCCAGCGCTCTTTGTCACCTGGTTCTGTCCGGACTGTATGACGGTCGAGGTCACGTGCAAGGCCGGCAAGCTGTTTCAGGAGATCGAGCTCCTCCAGCACAATGCCTGCTCCGCCATCGTTGCCATGCCGTGCCTCAATCTCTTTCCTTAGACCCTCGAACAATGCCGGGGCAGGAAGCTCCATGTCGGCCTGAAATGCCTCGGTCGTTTCGGCCAAGCCGTAGGGATTGCCGCCGGATTCAGGTGACGCATCCTGGGAAGGCATGGCAGATACAGGCCCCCCCGGCGAGGCGGAGGCAAATGGCCTCGCGCATCCCGCACAAAATACGTGCAACGGCACCACTATCTGCACAAGTCTAGTGCGCATCAACCTAGGAATCATCTGACCTCCTAACTTCGTATGTATCCCACTACATAGGGGAAACTCCCCTTTCCCCTAAGAAAGCAGATTAGCCTAGCTAATGATAGCGAACCATTGACACGCGGGATGAAAATCGCCTAACTCTTCTAAATCTATAGAGGTTCTGGTCAAAGACCTCCCCTATCAAAGGAAGGCAACGCCGCAATATTATGGGTGCTCAGGAAGACGCGCTATTTCAACGGTTTGGCAAGGTATTTCCTGCCGGAACAACTATTTTTGAAGAGGGTGCCGAAGGGCGGGAAATGTATGTACTGCAGGAAGGCAAAGTACGTATTTCCAAGAAAGTCCGGGATGTGGAGAAAGTGCTGGCCGATCTTGGCCCAGGGGCTTTCTTCGGAGAGATGTCCATTCTCCTGAACAAGCCTCGCTCTGCGAAAGCCGTGGTTCTCGTTGATTCGAAACTGCTGGTGATTGAGCCTAAGACCTTTGAGGCGATGCTCAAGGGTAATGCGGAGATTGCCATCAGGCTGATCAAAATTCTGGCTGACCGGCTGCAGGAGGCGGATGAACAGATCGAGAATCTGCTACTGAGGGATGATTCGAGCCGCGTGGTTCATTATCTCACCCGTCAGGCCGACAAGAAAGGCAAGCCAGTGGAAGGCGGTGGACGTTTTATTACGGGCTCTAAAGACCAGATTGCCTCCCAGACCGGCACCGACCCCAAGCACGTCAATGACGTTATCGAAAAGCTTGTAAAAGGCAATCTGCTGAAGATCCAGCCTGATGGCTTTGTCGTTGCCGAAACGGAAAAGCTCCGTAAGTTCCTTGAGTATCTCGCCCTGAAGGAACAGTTCGGCGAGTTCTCCTGAGCGGAGAGGACGCGGGCAGGATAAGGATTTGGCTGGCATGCGCGTCAAGGTATGCGGCTGTTCAGGCGGCGAGACGCCTGAAACAGCCCTGACCGGTTTCGTGGTCAATGATGAAATTGCCTTGGATGCCGGTTCGCTCTGCCGCGGCCTTCCCCTAGAAGAGCAGTGCTCCCTGAATCATGTACTGATCACGCATACCCATCTGGACCATATCAAGGATCTCGCCTTTCTCGCTGATAACGTCATCGGCGTTAAAAAGAACCCCTTGCACATCTGGGGATCCGAATACGTGATTTCGACGCTCAGGAATCACTTGATGAACGACAAGATATGGCCGGATTTCACCAAAATCCCGACGGCCGAGAACCCGGTCCTTCAGTATCATACCATCGAGCCAGAAAAGCCGTTCACAGTCGAAGGCTATGAGATACTGGCAGTGTTAACCACTCACCCCGTTCCCAATACCGCGTATGTCATAAAGAACAATGACGGTGCGTTCTGCTTCACTGGAGATACTGGTGTTACCGACCGGATCTGGGAGGTCCTCAATGAAACCAGAAACGTGCTGGGTGTAATTACTGAGGTAAGCTTTCCCAACATGATGACTGACCTCGCAAAAATCAGCGGGCACCTCACTCCAACCATGCTTTATGAACAGATCAGTAGGCTGAAGAACCGCCATTATTCTGTTTACCTGTCACACAATAAGCCTAATTTCAGAGAACTTCTCCGCAAGGAAGTCGCCGAGACAGGTCTACAGAACTATCATTTTCTCACCAGGAACGAGATCCTGAATCTCCGGAATTATTGATCTACGCCCGCAGGATTTGACGTATCCACGAACCATAAGCTCATTGCAAGAGTTTGAGCAGCTAGAGCTGGCCCATACAGCCCGGCCTGGCATATGGCACATGACACGGCTCTGTGCTCGACTAGGGGATCCTCAAAAGCAGTTTCAGGCCATTCACGTAGCAGGTACAAACGGAAAAGGCTCCGTCTGCGCCATGTTACATGCAATCCTCCTAGAGGCCGGTCACCAAGCAGGGTTATATACCTCTCCACATCTGGTCACTGCCTTGGAAAGGGTACGTCTCGGCACACGCGAATGGACTGAAGCCGAGCTTGTGTCAACAATGAATACGGCACTCGACGTAATCTGGAATGACCCCCAGCTGAAGAACGACCCTCCTACGATCTTTGATCTCATTACCGCGGCATCTTTCCTGGCCATAGCCCAAGCCCGGTTGCCGGTAGCAGTCATTGAGGTTGGCCTGGGTGGACGGCTGGACTCGACCAATGTTTGCAATCCTGTTGTCAG
>CAZSFB010000313.1:0-2063 GCA_964606035.1 uncultured bacterium
CTGGAGGGATTCCCCGGCAGACTTGAGACCCGCCTCGTTCCGGGCGCAGATGGCGATGTCGGACCCTTCAGCGGCCAGCATTTCGGCGATGGCACGCCCGATGCCGCGGGTCGCCCCTGTCACGATGGCCCGCTTGCCCTTCAGTTTCAGATCCATAGGTGTGTCCCCTTCCGCGGTGCTGATGATATTTCTTAATTCCCTCCGGTATTTAACGCAATAAATAAAATAATTGAATCAAAAAATTTAACATGATAAAGCAAAGCGGCTGGTGAGGAAGGGGCCGCGCATGAAATCATACCGCAATCTCATTCCCCTCCAGACCGAGGAGCGGATCCAGCGGGTGCTGGAGACCGCCCGGCGGCTGATTGCCGAGAAGGGCTATGACGGGGTGAACATCCGGGACCTGGCGTTCGAGAGCCGGGTGTCGGTCCCCACACTTTACAAGCTCCTCGGCGACAAGAATGCCATTCTCGCCGCGGCCATGGGTGACCAGTTCGAGACACTGCTCCGCCGGATCGAGGCCGACAGCCGCAGCGAGGGACTGGACCGGGTCATTGCCATCGTCGAGGGTTGCAGCCGCGAGATGCTCAAGCTGGAGCAGTATTCGAGGTCGGTCCTGAGCGTACTCATTTCATCCGGACAGACCGCGGAGGTGAGCCGGATGATCGCCCGGGCACTCGCTGGCAACCTTCACAGTGCGGTGGCGGGAATGAGGGACCAAGGTCAGCTGGAGAGCTGGGTGGACACGGGTGTGCTGGCCCGTCAGCTCACAGGACACCTGATTTTTTCCTGCCTGCAGTGGCAGAGCGGACGGCTCGACGGTGAATCGCTCCCGCCGGACATGCTGAACGGGGCTGCCCTGGTCCTGCTCGGGGTTTCGCGCGGACGGGCCCGCGAAAAGCTGGAAGGGATCGTCCGGAATACACAGAAGGCACTGGCAGCACGCCGGACTGCAGCCGTGACAGCCAGGCCGAAGCTGAAAAGGGTTCAGAAATCATGACGACGTTTGCGGCAAGGCGGGCTGCGGAAAAGCCGGAAGAGATCGCGCTGAAGGATCTCGAAAGGACTTTTACCTGGGGCCAGGTAGACCAGATTCTCAACCGTGCCACCAACGCCCTTTTGGGCATGGATCTGGGGCCGGACCGGAGAGTCACGGTGTTTGCGAACAATGCGGCAGAGACCGTGCTGGCCCATCTGGCCGGACTCCTCGCGGGGGTATCCACGGTCCCGGCCAATTTCCATCTCACGGCCCCGGAACTGGCCTACATTCTGGAGAACTCCGGGACGCGGGTAATATTTGCCGGTCCTGAAACCGTGAGTGTTGCCCTTGAGGCCGCCCGCCTTGCGAAGGTCCCGCAGGTGATCGCATGGCGATCGCCGGAACTGGCCGGTGTGGTCTCCTGGGAAAGCTGGCTCGCCGCTGCCTCTGCGGCTGAACCACCCACTGACCACCCTCCGCGGCCCAACCTCATGTACACCTCTGGCACTACCGGCAGGCCCAAGGGGACAGAACTCCCCCCGACGATGTTTGCGGGAGGTGCGACTATCGCGGAGCACCTGAAAAAGCTGTCCCAGTCCCCCTTTGCCCTGTTCGGGACGCATCTCATTGTCGGCCCGCTGTACCATACCGGACCTCTCACCGGGGTCCGGGTTCTTGGTGGTGGGAAACCGGTCGTGATCCTGCCGAGGTTTGATCCGGAGGGAGTGCTCCGGGCGGTGGAGGCCTGCAAGGCGGAAAGCTCTGTCATGGTGCCGACACATTTCATCCGGCTGCTTGCGCTGCCGGAGACAGTGCGGGCGAAATACAACACGAAAAGTCTCAAGTTCGTTTTCCACACGGGCTCCGCCTGTCCCGTGGACGTGAAGCGGGCCATGATTGGATGGTGGGGGCCGGTGCTGTTCGAGGCCTATGGGGCTACCGAGACTGGAACCACCTGCATGATCACTTCAGCGGAGTGGCTGAAACACCCCGGATCGGTCGGGAAGGCGCTTCACCCGTCCACGGCAGTGGTCGTCGACGAGACCGGCAGGCTCAGCGGGATCGTGACCGACCGTGACATCGC
>CAZSFB010000313.1:2073-4037 GCA_964606035.1 uncultured bacterium
AGGCGCTTCACCCGTTCAAGGCACTGGTCGTGGACGAGAACGGCAGGGAACTGCCGCCGCGGACGGAGGGGCGGCTTTATTTCCGTGACGCCACTGGCCGGGGGATCGTCTATCACAATGACCCGCAGAAATCGGCCGAGGCGCACCTCGAACCGGGAGTATTTACGCTCGGAGAGATCGGATATGTGGACGAGGAGGGCTATGTCTACATCACCGACCGGTTCAGCGACATGGTTGTCTCAGGCGGGGTGAATATCTATCCGGCGGAATCCGAGCAGGTGCTGATCCGCCATCCGGGTGTCGAGGACGTGGCCTGTATCGGCGTACCCCACCCGGAAATGGGCGAGGAACTCAAGGCACTGGTGATTCCGGCAGACCGGGCGAATCCGCCCTCAGAAAAGGAAATCCTGGAGTTCTGCCGGGCGAATCTTTCTCACTTCAAATGTCCGCGGACTGTGGAGTTCGTGGAGGATCTGGGAAGAAATCCGCTCGGCAAGATCAACAAGAAGAAGCTGCGGGCTCCATACTGGGAGGCCGCAAAAAAGGCCGGCTGAAGCCAGCAGCGCGGCTATCTGCCGTAAATATAGCGGTCCAGCGTCTGGTGAAGGTGCCGGATGCGGATTTCCTGGTAGTTGCCGAGAGTCACGTCCTTTTTCATCGCATGCAACCCCTTCTGGATGTAGGGGAGGTTGCTCATGTCCTGGTCAAAGACCGGGCCCAGTACGCCAATCTCTTTCGCTGCAGACCAGGGCTCATCCGGCCCCAGCAGCCGGTATTTTGCAGCCTTGGGCCGGTCACCATTTTTCCGGAAGGGTGTTAGCAGCATCAGCTCCATCAGTGCGGAATCCGGGTCATTTCCATTTGGCCGGAACCGGTAGATGAAGTTCTGAAAATACTGGCCGCCCCAGGGGAAGAAGTTCGGGAAGACAAAATACTGGATCGCGTCCAGCAGTTCGCTATCGGAAATCTCC
Organism: uncultured bacterium; assembly: GCA_964606035.1. GTDB lineage: Bacteria > JAGRBM01 > JAGRBM01 > JAGRBM01 > JAHCIT01 > CAZMGV01. The sequence goes on from CAZSFB010000313.1 coordinate 3,045, forward strand.
ATCCGCTCGCCGAAGGCCCCCGCCACCGACCCACGGAGCATGCTGCCCATGGCGGCGCGGGCGGTCTTGTCCGGAGGAATCTTCATGGTGAGCTTTGATCCGAGGGTTTTCCCGTATTCGTCGAGCATGGCGTCGAATACCCGTTCGTCGCTCCAGGCTTCGCCCAGATGCGGGCTCGACACGCCCATCACCGTGATCATCCGGTTCCAGTGAGGCTGGTCCGGCCAGACGTCATACTGGGTGTTCGCGTCCGCCGTGGAAGAAAGGATCTGGGGGTGCGTGGCGATCACATGATAGGACTCCATGAACGCCTCGGCGCAGACCTTCCAGTTGGCGGGAATCACCTTGCCCACGTGGGCGCTCTTGTACCGTGCCGACAGGTCCCAGTTCCGGAAATGCCCGGGGAGTTTCCCCAGATAGCTTTCGAGGCTCTCGCAGCCGGGATCCAGATTGATGAAAACAAAGCCGTTCCAGATGCCGGTTTTCACTTCCGGAAGGCGGAGATCCTCGTCCTTCACGTGCGGGAAATCCCAGCGGCAGGGGATTTCCTTCAGCGTCCCGTCGAGCCGCCAGGTGAACGCATGGAACGGGCAGCGCAGAGTCTGGGAGGAACCGTCACAGTTCTTCAGCAGCCGCCCCCGGTGCAGGCAGACATTGTAGAAGGCCCGGATGGAATCCGGCGCGGAACGGACAACCAGGATGGACTCCCCGGCGATGTCGTAAACCACATGATCACCGGTATTGGGGATATCCTCCTCCCGGCAGGCCATCTGCCAGACTTTCTTCCACATCTTCTCGACCTCGAGCCTGTGAAACTCGGGCGAGAAATACCGCTCCCGTGCCAAGTCTGCCGATCCAAGATATGCATCAGATTTCTGCGTCAGGACTTCGGGAACCGGCCGGGAGTCGGATTTGAGGTAGTCCTGGACCGCCGGGGCCGGGCAGCGTGCGTTCTCGTTCATGGTTACCTCCGTGTATATAACAACATCAAAT
>CAZSFB010000314.1:0-4036 GCA_964606035.1 uncultured bacterium
CGGAAGCAGGCGGCGGATTTGACCTGTTCTCAATGCTTTCCGGCCGGCCGGACACGGCTCCGGGTTTTCTCGACATCCTTGCCGTGCTTCGTGCTGCCCAGCATGACGAGCATCTGAAAACGTTGCTGGTCCGGATCGGCTCCCTCGACTGCGGCTTCGGACGCGCCCAGGAGATTGCCACAGCACTTTCGGAAGTCCGCGACGCCGGAAAGCGGATTATCGCCGTCGCCGAGCAGCTTGGCCTCAAGGAATACCTGCTCGCCTGCGAGGCAGACCGGATAGTACTCGCTCCACAGGGCGGTCTTTCCATCGCCGGGATCGGCGCGGACGTGACATTTCTCAGGGGTGCGCTGGAAAAACTCGGCGTTGAACCCCAGATCCTTCATCGCGGCCAGTACAAGAGTGCATCGGAACTCCTGACTGAAAAGGATATCAGCGAGCCGCACCGGCGAATGCTCGACGAATTGCTGGGTGACCTGTACCGGCAGGCCCTGCAGTCCGTATCCCTGAGGCGGGGCATGGATGAGAGCACACTCCGGAGCATTTTCGACGGCGGTCCTTTCCATGCCAGGCAGGCACTGGAACTGAAACTGGTGGACGCACTCGGATTTGCGCTGGATGAGCGCGACGTGATCCGGAAATCCCTCGCTGACGACGAAACCGGAGCAATCGCGCACGAGTCAGACGGGGCGACCTTTGCGAAATACCTGCGTTTCGCGTCGCTGCGGGCGCGGCAGGAAATGCGCGGCACGGACGGAGTCGCGCTACTGCACGTGAGCGGCAATATCACTTCCGGCGAAGGGGTCCGGGATGCCCGCGATGCCCGGTCTACTGGAAGCCGGTCCTTTTCCCGCGCCGTGGAGAAGATCGCAAAGAACCGGCATATCCGTGCCGTGGTCCTCCGTGTGAACAGTCCCGGCGGCAGCGGGCTTGCCTCGGATGTCATGCTGCACTCACTCCGCCGGCTTGAAGTCCCGGTGATCGTCAGCATGGGAGACACAGCCGCCTCAGGCGGCTACTACGTGGCGTGTGACCCGCGGTTCCGTATCTACGCTGATCCCGGCACACTCACAGGCTCCATCGGGGTGATCTCAGGAAAAATCGCCGTTTCGGGACTTTACGAAAAACTGGGACTCGGCCATGCCCACGTGGGGCACGGGACAAACTCCAACTATTTCTCCGCCCATACTCCCTGGGATGAGCGCCAGATGAAAAAGGCGGAAGACGAAATCGACTCCTTCTACCGGGATTTCGTCGGACTGGTGGCCAGTGCCCGGAAAAAATCGTGGGATGAGACCCATGAAATTGCCCAGGGCCGGGTCTGGACCGGTGCACAGGCAAAAGCTGCGGGACTGGTGGATGAACTGGGCGGGCTTCGCGCGGCGATCAATACCGCGAAGCTGCTCGCCGGCCTTCCGGAAGGGCCCGTCCGGATTTTCAGCCGGTTCCAGAAGCGGCCCAGGCTCCCGTTCCGGCTCGCCGTGGATTTCCCGGATGAGCCCGTGACCGGGCTGCTGGCCGAACTCGAACAGTGGCAGTCCCTCGCCACGGACCGGGTGCTCGCCCTGATGCCGTGGCGGATCCGGATCTACTGATTTTCCGGGCGACGGCGCAGGCCCCAGACGACAAACACCATCCAGCCAGTCCAGGCTGCCCATGCCGCCATGCCAAGCTGGAGTCCGAGCCACACCTTGTCCGGCTCATAGGCGAGCTGCACCTCATGGGTACCCGGAGGCACCCTGACTGACGGAAACAGTCCCCAGGCAAGCCGCATCTCCACCGGCTCCCCGTCCAGATAGGCCTTCCAGCCTTTCGACCACGCCCGCCGGTACACCATCCACCGGGGAAGTGAATCGGCGGTTTCAATCGTCACTGTCTCCGGTGCCCACTTCGTCACCCGGCAGCGTTCTGCCGAAGCGGCACCTTCAGCCGCAAGGTCACCGTCATGGCTGTCCACGAAGAGGGCCACCTGCGCCGGATCGGCGTCTCCGGCAGCGGTTCTTTCAATGACCCTGTCCAGGCTGCCCAGCGATTCGCTTCGCGCCGGGCAGACCACTGGTGTCATGGAGTGCGGGGCCTTGTATAGCTGAAGGCCCGTGCTGGAGGGCTGTCCTACCGGTTTCCATCCGGATTCGTTCATCCGGCCCACCACGGTAGAGGTCATGTATCCCACTCCCACGAGCCGGTAGAAGTCGAATTCGGGAAGTTCCCTTTTCAGACGGTACAACACGTAACTGAAGGCATTATCAGAAGGCCCCCCGGCCGAACTGAACAGATAAATGGCTCCTACACCGCTTTCCATCATCTCCCAGGTAAGCATGGACCAGTCGAATATTTCCTTGCGGAGTTTCCGGGCGGATGAGGTGTCAAGCACACCAGGCATCAGCGACATGGAGGAGAAAGTGATCTTGTCAGGCACGTGAATCACTGGTCCCTGCCGGCCGGTCCCCGGTCCCAGCGTTTTCGCGGCGAGCGGCATCTCCCTGAACAGGCCCGTGTCCAGGGTCATCATCGGTGCACGGGTGGCTGCCAGGGTATCGCAAATGAGCACTGCCGCCATTATCGCCAGGAACTGCTCCCGGTTCATGGCGTCGCGGAACGCCAGGACCAGAATTACAAATACCGTTATGGCAAGTCCGTGAAGAGCGCTTTCCCGGATCAGCACCGGAGCCGTGAACCTGAACTGGGGATTTGCGATGGCGGCAAGCCAGCCGTTCAGCGGGCCCCATGCCAGCAGCGCGAGAACAATCCCCGCCAGCAGCAGAAAAGCGGCAGCCCACCGGCGGCGGCCCGACTGGCAACCTTCCAGCGCGATGGCCAGCGCCACCGGAAGGGAAAACGAGGGGAGGATCAGGAGCCTTTCGGGGTACCGGAAAAGGCTCCAGCCCGGCAACAGTTCGTGAAGCCAGCGATAAAACGGCAGGTGCTGACCAAGCGCCAGCAGGAATCCCGCAGCCGCCACAACTACCCAAAAGACCGTTTCCCGCCGCCGGACACCGGCATACACAAGAAAGCCTGCCACCAGTGGAATGACCGCCACACCGAGATAGGCCGAGTCGGCATAGAATCCTTTGGGGAAAACGCCTTCGGACCATTCTGCCCAAGAAGAGATATCCCCGATGGACCGGCCAAAAAGGTTGGGCGCGAGGAGCTCCAGAAACCGGTACGGATGATAACTCCAGAGCACCGCCGTCTCGATGGAATTCGAATGTACCCGGGCCGACTCACCGGCAAAATCCGACAGCGGAAGCAGAACCCCAAGACAAAGCACGAGCGGCAGAAGCCCCAGAGCCACGGCTGACGCGACGGCCTTCACCAATGACCCGCGGTCTTTCCAGAGAACCAGCGGGCAGGCGAGCGCGAGCGCGAGAAAAAGTGTCTGCGGCTCTCCCGCAAGCAGCATCATCGCAGCGGCCGCCACGGCCAGCGGAAGGCCGGACGTTTTTCCCTGGAAATGACGCGATACGGCCCACGCAAAAGCCGGCAGCCAGGCGTGGGCATACAGAAACTGGTGCGCGGAGGTCTCCATCGAGAGATATCCGCTCGTCATGTAGATGGCGGCTCCGGCCACCGCTGCGAGGTGCGGCAGCTTCAGGGACCGGAGGAATCCGTACATGAACAGCTCAGCCGCGAGAAAATGGCCGGCGACAATGAGTGTCGTCATGAGCCGGAAGTCGTAGTTCAGCGCAAACAGCCAGTGCGGCGGATACAAAACCCCGTTCACCGGATCCGCCAGGTAGGGTGCGCCGAGATACCAGTACGGATTCCAGAGCGGCAGTTCACCGTTGCGAAGCCTGTGAAAAAGGATGGCCCGGAGCGGCAGGTAGTTGTGGAAATTGTCACGGGCGAAAAGGGCTGTGCCGGGACGCCACAGGTCGAGGCAGTGGACAACCTGCACCACCACGAGCACCACCAGGTCCCGCACCGTCTCAAACCGCTTCTGGAGAAACACTCTCAAGCTACAAGGCTTGTAGCCGGACCAGCCTGTGCGGGAAAGCTTGAAGTGCCGTCAATGTCCGGCGGAAGCCCCGTGAAA
>CAZSFB010000315.1:0-3992 GCA_964606035.1 uncultured bacterium
GCCTGGATCTGGCGCGAACTGCCCATGCCCGTCATCGCCGCCGTCCACGGCGCCTGCTTCGGCGGTGGACTCCAGATCGCCCTCGGCGCGGATATCCGCATCGCGAAACCGGACGCGCGGTTCTCCGTCATGGAAGTGAAGCTTGGGCTCATCCCAGACATGAGCGGCACGGCGACGCTCCGGGAACTGGTGCGGATTGACGTGGCGAAGGAGCTTGCGCTGACGGGCCGGATTGTGGATGGAGCGACCGCCACAGCCATCGGGCTAGTCACGCGCACCTCAGACGATCCGCTGAGAGATGCCCTTGCACTGGCCCGTGAAATCGCCGCAAACAGTCCCCACGCGGTGCGGCTGGTGAAGAAAGTGATTGATGACAACTGGCTGGCGCCGGTGACCGAGGCACTGAAAAACGAGGCTGATCTCCAGATGAAACTGATCGCCTCGCCGAACCAGATGGAGGCGCTCATGGCAAAAATGCAAAAGCGTACCCCGAAGTTCAAGGATCCAGACTGATTAGCCCGGTTCTCCGGAGCTGACGGCAAGTAAAGGGAAAAGGGAGAGACCGTATGAGTGTCATGAAAGAGTTCCGTGATTTTGCTATTCGTGGAAATGTGATCGACCTCGCCGTGGGCGTTATCATCGGCGGTGCATTCGGCAAGATCGTCACCTCGATGGTGAACGACGTGCTGATGCCACCTGTGGGGTTTATCATCGGCAAGGTAAATTTCAGCGACCTGTTCCTCACCCTGTCGGAGGGCGAATTCAAGTCCATCGCCGAGGCCAAGGCAGCCGGCGCGGCGACAATGAACTACGGCCTTTTCCTGAACACGGTGCTGGATTTCACCATTACGGCTTTCGTCATGTTCATGGTGATCCGCCAGTTCAACCGCCTGAAAAAGGAACTGGAGAAGAAAGAAGCGCCTGCCGTACCGGCGGCCCCCACGGACAAGGAATGCCCATTCTGCTTCTCGAAGATCCCCATCAAGGCGACCCGCTGCCCGCACTGCACGAGCGAGCTGAAAGGCTGAACCATTGCCGGATCCATGACCCGGGTCAGTTCCCCGTTCCGGCCCCGCATGTTAGAGTAAAAGTGCCATGGCACTTTCACCACACACCCGGCCGGTTGAGGAACTGATCCGGGAGCTTGGCAGCTCCCCGCATGGCCTTGCGAAAAACGAGGCGGAGGCCCGGCTACAGATCCACGGGCCCAACGAGCTCCAGCGTGAAAAGGCACCGGGCCTTTTCACCGTATTTTTCCACCAGTTCCTGAGCCCCCTGATCTACATCCTGGTTGCGGCAGCGGTGGTTTCACTGGCACTCGGAATCTGGACGGATGCCATCTTCATTTTTGCCGTGCTCATCCTCAACGCCGTGATCGGGACCATCCAGGAATATGGTGCCGAGAAAAGCGCCGAAGCGCTCAGAAATCTTACCGCACCCCATGCCACGGTACTCCGGGACGGCGAGGAATATGTTGTTGATGCCACGGCGCTCGTGCCTGGCGATATCGTACTTCTAGAGAGTGGCATGAAGGTCCCGGCGGATCTGCGGCTCATCACTGCGGCAAACCTCGAGATCGACGAGTCCCTGCTCACCGGTGAATCGCTACCGGTAGCAAAGGACTCCAGCCGTCTTCCGGCGGAGTCAGCGACCCTCGGCGACCGCCTCAACATGGCGTTTGCCGGATCCCTTGTCACCCGCGGCCGCGCACAGGGGATCGCCACCGGAACCGGCATGAAAACGGAGCTCGGAAAAATCGCGGGCTCCCTCTCCACTGGCGACGAGGCCCGGCCGCCGCTGCTCATCCGCATGGATCTGTTCTCCCGGAAAGTGGCCTGGGTAGTGATGATCGCCGTCACCCTGCTCGGCACCATCCTGATGTTCCGGGGCCATACCCTTTATGAGGTTTTCTCTGTCTCCGTGGCCCTGGCGGTGGCAGTGATTCCCGAAGGCCTGCCCGTGGCCCTCACTGTGGCACTCGCCGTGGGCATGTCGCGGATGTCGAAGCGGAATGTCATTGTCAGGCGGCTCGCCGCCGTCGAGGCGCTGGGTTCTTGTACATGCATTGCCTCCGACAAAACCGGCACCCTTACGATGAACGAGCTTTCCGTCCAGAAGATAGCCCTGCCAGGTGAGGAGCCCTGGGAAATCACCGGTTCGGGCCGCGTCCCAGAGGGACATGTTGCGTTTCCCTCGGGCCCCGCATCCGGATATGGCCCCGCCCTTGCGGAGCGTTTTGCCCGGGCCTGCGCCCTCTGCAACGAGGGGTTCCTGGGACTCCGGGACGGGGAATGGACATCCCGCGGCGATGCCGTGGACATCGCCCTTCTGGTCTTCGCCCACAAGACAGGTATCGTGAAGGCAGAGCTGGAGCAACAGTGGCCGCTCCGGGAATCCATCCCCTACGAATCGGAAATCCAGTTTGCTGCCACCCTGAACGGTGAGGGAGACGGCGAACGGGTGTTCGTAAAGGGTGCGCTCGAAAAGCTCCTCCACATGTGCTCGACAATGGCGACAGCTGCCGGGGAAGTGCCGCTGGATGCGGAGCTCATTGAGCGGCAATCCCATTCCCTCGCCGCCCAGGGCTACCGGATCATCGCCGTGGCGGATGGCCGCCCCGCCCTCCCGGCGGAACCTGCATTCACCCACGACGACCTGAAACACCTGACGTTCCTCGGCCTCGTTGGACTTATCGACCCGCTCCGGCCCGAGGCGAAGGATGCGGTCCATGCTTGCCAGGATGCTGGTGTCACGGTCTGCATGATCACGGGCGACCACCCGCTCACCGCCTATGCCATTGCCAGCCAGCTTGGTTTTGCCTCCAGTCCCTCGCAGATCGTCACCGGCTGGGACCTGAAGGCGGCAGAGGACCGTGGCGAGGACGCGCTCGACGCCGCCGTGAGGGACGCCCGCGTGTTCGCCCGTGTGGAACCGCGCCAGAAGGAGCAGATTGTCCGTTCGCTGGTTCGCGCGGGGCATTTCGTCGCCGTCACTGGCGACGGCGCCAACGATGCCCCCGCGATGCGGGCCGCCCATGTGGGCGTGGCCATGGGCAAGCGCGGCACCGACGTGGCCAAGGAAACCTCGAAGCTCATCATTACCGACGACAACTTTGCCTCCATCGTCGCCGGCATCGAGGAAGGCCGTGCCGCATACGCCAACGTGCGGAAAGTAATATTTTTCCTGGGCTCCACCGGCATGGGTGTACTCCTCATGTTCATCCTGTCAGTGATCGCCGGACACCCGATCCCGTTCGTCGCGGTACAGCTGTTGTGGCTGAATCTCGTGACCAACGGCATCCAGGATGTGACGCTCGCGCTGGAGGCCCGCGAAGGCGACGAGCTGGACCGCCCGCCCCGGCCCCCGCAGGAGCCCATCTTCAACCGCCCGATGATCGAGCAGTCGGTCGTGGGTGCACTCGTCATCGGATTCTGCACTTTCATCGCCTATGACTGGATGCTTGAGAACGACTGGGACCTGGACAGGGAAAGAAACGGGGTTCTGCTACTGTCGGTACTCTACCAGAACATCCAGGTTGGCAACTGCCGCTCAGAGACCCATTCCATCTTCGAGGTCCATCCGTTCAGGAACCGCTGGCTGCTGGGGGGAACCTTTCTGGCCCAGGCCCTCCACATCAGTGCGGCCTACATACCCGGCCTGAAGGACGTGCTGCGAGTGCAGCCCGTGACAGTCAGGGAATGGCTGGCGCTTTTCGGCGTGGCCCTTCTCGTCGCAGTCGCGATGGAAATCTACAAGTACTACCGGCACGGCCGGCGCCCGAAAGCCGCCTAAACCCCTCAACCTGCTGCGGCCCGGGCCGCCAGGTGACCGCTTAGGGCCGCGCTCTCGATCGTCGCGGGCAGCTTCGTGTCCGTCCAGTCGCCCGCCAGAAATAATCCCCGGATCTCAGTCACCGGTCCCGGGCGAATCCCGTTCACGCCCGGAAACTGCGCGAAGGTCGCCTCACGGTCCTTTACCGCCACCGCCCGGAG
>CAZSFB010000316.1:0-3992 GCA_964606035.1 uncultured bacterium
GAGGGCTTTTCGGATGGATACTTCGGTCGTTCTGATAGTCATCGCAGCGATGCTCGCCGTCGCCATCGGTTTATTCCTCTTTACACGAAAGTCCCACGGCCTGGAGTCGGCCGCCCCCGAAAAACTAGCCATCTATGCAAAGGAAAAGGCGGAGGCTTACGCACGTGACCATGAGAAGGGCACCGGTCAGAAACTCGATTTCAGCCGGGAAACCCTCAAGGCGATCGATGCCGTTCTGGAGAAAAATTACGCAAAAAACACACTTTCCGATCCCACCACCGAAGAAATGGGCCTCTATCTCGGCGAAGTAATCCGGCGGAAATTCGGCGGCGAATGGCGCTATAATGACGGTTTCAAGGAACTCTGCCTTGCTCATCCGCTGGAAGGATTCATTTTCCCCATCACGCAGATCCGCCGTGCCCTTGAGCAGAAAAGTACCGACCACGTTCAGAGTTATGTCGACTCCATCGCTGAACGTGTAAAAAACTGAGTAATCAAATGGCGGGAAAACACAGAAAGACACTCGCTGCATTGGCCCCCACCGATCCAGCATTTGCTGGCCGGAAAATCCTCCTGGCGGTAGGAGGCGGTATCGCTGCCTACAAGGCTGCGGAAATCCTGCGACAGATTCAGAAGGGTGGCGCAACGGTTCAGGTGCTCATGACCCGGAGCGCCCTGCAGTTTATCACACCGCTGACTTTCCAGACCCTTTCAGGTTCTCCCGTCGCCACCGACCTTTTCAGCCTCACGGAAGAAAACCTGATCGGCCATATCCGGTTGGCACGAGACCCTGATCTGATTCTGGTAGCACCGGCGACGGCAAATCGTATGGCAAAAGCCGCGCACGGGATAGCCGACGATCTCCTGTCCACTATTCTCATCACCACCACCCGGCCCGTTGTCATGGCACCAGCAATGAATGTGGAGATGTGGAATCACCCCGCAACCCGGGCCAACCGGAAAACTCTTGAGGAACGCGGCGTAATCATCGTGGAACCCGGCACCGGAGATCTTGCCTGTGGAGAGACGGGCAAGGGACGCCTCGCGGAGATCAACGATATCGTTGAAGCAGCTGCTGGCACGCTGACGCCCAAAACCCTGCAGGGCCGGAAAGTAATTGTCACCGCCGGCCCCACCCGGGAGCCTGTGGATCCAGTCAGGTACCTTTCCAACCGGTCGTCGGGGAAAATGGGGTATGCCATGGCCCAGGCAGCGGCCCGGCGGGGGGCAAATGTTGTGCTTGTCAGCGGCCCCGTCTCGCTGCCACCCCCCGCCGGAGTCCCGCGCTTCGTCAAGGTGAACACTGCCGCCGAGATGCTGTCTGCCATAACCGCGGAAGCCGCATCTGCAGACATTATTATCAAAGCTGCAGCTGTTGCTGATTTCCGGCCGCTTGCTCCGGCCGGACAAAAACTGAAACGCCGGGAAAAGGATCTGTCAGCGATCAAACTGGAGCCGACGACGGACATCCTGAAAACTCTCGGCAAGACCAAGGGAAGCCGGTACCTTGTTGGCTTTGCAGCCGAAACACACGACCTTGCCAGATATGCCCAGGCAAAACTGTCAGAAAAAAATCTGGATGCAATTGTCGCCAATGACGTCTCCAGACCCGATGCAGGATTCGACACGGATACAAATGCCGTAACCATGTTTCGGCGCACCGGAAAACCGGCTGAGATCCCGCTCGGAAGCAAGCTCCAAGTGGCATCTGTATTGTGGGATTTGATCGCTGCGGACCTCACGTATGCAAGTGAATCCCGGAAACCCACCCGCCGGAAACGCCTATGAACAAACGCCTGAGAACAACGGCCGACTATTACCATTCCATCGGGCTGGACTGGGTTCATCCGGTGAAGACGAAGGATACCCTTGCCGGGTCCTCGGCAGAAACCGCCGCTGTGCCGGGGCCGCCAATTCCCGCCGGTGCATCCTTTCAGGCGCGCTGTGAAACACTCGAGCAAGTCCAGGCCGATCTGGGCGACTGCCGCCGGTGCAAACTGGCTACTACCCGCACGAAAATAGCCTTCGGCGAAGGGGCGCCGGATGCCCGGCTGATGTTTATCGGTGAGGGTCCTGGCAAGGATGAAGATCTCCAGGGCAGGCCATTCATCGGTAAGGCTGGGCAGTTGCTCACCAAGATGATTGAGGCAATGGGCCTCCAGCGCGAAGACGTTTACATCGCAAACATCGTAAAATGTCGGCCCACCGTGGACCTCCAGTTCAAAAAGGATCGGCCACCAGACCCCGAGGAGACCCTCGCCTGCTCGCCGTTCCTTTTGCGGCAGATTCAGGCGATCAATCCTCAGGTTATCGTTACGTTAGGTGCCCCTTCGACGCGATTCATTCTCGGCACAGATGAGGGTATTACCCGGATCCGGGGGCGGTGGCACAAAACGGCTTATGGTATTAAAGTCATGCCCACATTCCATCCAGCCTACCTTCTGAGAGATCCGAACCAGAAAAAGTTCGCTTGGGAGGATCTGAAGTCGGTTATGAAGGAACTGGGTCTGCCTGGCGTCAGCTGAACGCCCGGCAATTTATCCATTAGCACCGGTTTCTGAAGGGGGAATCCGTGGCAGAGAATAAGGCAAAAGGGTCAGAAGCAGGAATGCAGGCACTGAGTGCTGTGAAGAACGCGATTCGTTTTTCACCGATGAAGCTGTCGTTCCTCGTCTTCGTTATTATCGCGGCGCTCTATATCATCAAGGTCATTCCGCCACGAAATGAGCTTCATCTATTCTTTCAGCAGCGCGTTCTGGCACTCATCACCCTGATCGAGAACAAGGCATATGACTATCGGTTCCTGGCCATCGGCAAACGGCCATCCGATGAACGCATTGCAATCGTCGTGATCGATGAAAAGGCGAATAACGAGCTCGGTCGCTGGCCGTGGCCGCGGAAGACCATCGCCAAGGGTCTCGACAACATTATGAATGATGGTGCTGCCGTCCTCGGATTTGATGCCGTGTTTGCCGAGCCTGACCCTAACGATCAGGTCGTAAAATCACAGTTTGACCAGTTGGAGAAGGATCTGGGTGAAAATTTCTACCGGAGCGGAAGCCTTCTGCCACCGGATTTCGACGCAAGAATCAACCAATTGGCAGGGGACGAGCCGGGACAAACCCCAAAAGATGTCCTGGCAAATCTTGCCCAGGAACTGAAGTCACGGGATGCCCAGATCGCATCTGCCAAGGATTTCCTCCGGAAGGAAATCGCAAAAGCGGCACATCTGGGTTCCGACCAGCAGTTTGCAGAGATGATCGCAAAATGGGCTGACCGAACAGTCATGGGATACATCATGTTTACAGACCGGGAAGAAATCGGGGATGCCGCAAGCAATCCAAATCTTCACCGGTTCGACTTGTTAAGCCCGAGCCAGATTGTCAACAAGCCAGAAAGAGGTACACGAAGATTTCCCGAACCGTATCACCAGATTCCCCCGGTCATTGGTGTCGTCCCCAATATTGAAGTCATCTCAAAGCCCGCCAAGCACTTTGGATATTTCAACGCGGTCCAGGATATCGACGGCGTTATCCGCAAGCACGAGATGATGCTTCGCTTCGACGAGAGCGTTTTCCCCTCCCTGGCTGTGGAAACCACTCTTGCATACCTGCGCCACTCATACCCCGATCTTGAGCTGAGCTTTGAATACAATAACGACCAAGATGCCGTAACCGATGTCCGTATCGGGCCCTTCGATGATGACAGTTTTATCAGTGTACCAACGGACGAACACGGGCGGCTATTGATCAACTACTACGGCGGTAAAGGCACTTATCCGCATATCAGCTTTGCCGATGCCGTTTCCGGTGCGTTTCCTCCCGGCACATTCAAGGACAAAATTGTTCTCTTTGGCGCCACCTCCATTGGAATCTACGATCTCCGGACGACTCCCTTTGAGAAGGCCCTCCCCGGTGTCGAAATCCATGCGGCTGTCATCAACAATCTGCTGAATCAGGATTTCAAGATCGCCCCAGACATCCTGACCTATG
>CAZSFB010000317.1:0-3972 GCA_964606035.1 uncultured bacterium
GCCATCCGAGCCGCCGAAGAAGATTACCTGCTGCCGGGTGGCGTCGTATGCGCACGCCAGTTCCGAGCGGGGCGGAAGGTCCGGCTCGATACCGGGGGTGCTCCGGCGGAGCACCTGCGTCCGGCGGGTCCACGGGGAACTCGTGGAGGTCACCAGCCCGTCACCGGCCGTGGCGACCGCGGCGTAGTCCCGGGCCCCGTATTCATGGCCCGTGGTGCCGGAATCCGGCACCTGGCCTGAAGAATCGTAACGGTAGGCGGCTGTTCCGCCCAGGTAGCCCTGCCCCGCCACAACGCCGCCAAGGTTGACGGCGACAACGGCCGGATCGGGCGGGTCGATGTCGAAGGTGTCGGAGGCAGCGCCGGGGAGCACGAGCCCCGCGGCACTGATCTGCTGCGCGAGCAGCGCCGCGCGGGCGTTCACACTGAAGGAGGTCTGCCCCAGGGCAAGGTTTTTCCGGATAACGGGGATCTGCACCCCCGGCGCGGAGGGGTTCGAGAGTGTCACCGTATCCGAAGCTGTGGGGACAATATTTCCATAGATATCAATGGCGGTCACCCGTGCGGCAAAACTCTCCCCGACCTTGGGATTCACGAGGATCGGTGAGGGATCCAGGAACCCGCCGCCGGAAGTGGGCCGGAGCGTCTGGCCGGGAAGGAGCAAGGCGAGCCCCGCGGCGCCTCCCGCCTCGGGCGCCACGCTGAAGTATGACGAGTCGCCACGCTGGAGCACGGACGCCTGGTCGGTGACGGAAACCCGTTGCGTGGAAGACGCCCGGTAAATCGTGAAGGTGTAGGTGCCGGGGCCGCCCGACTGCGGAGGGACGTTGATCGGGTCGAACGGGGCAAACACGTCCACTGACGGCGCGCCGGCGGCGGCATTGCCCATGGAATCGGTCGCCACGATCTCCACGTCGAAGGCGTTGCCGGCGGTGAGCCATGCCGGGGTTCCGACGACGATGGGTCCCGTGGCCGAGGGGACGATCTGCTGGTCCGCCACGGCCGGGTCGGGCGGGGTGGCGCCGTTCCAGGGGCCAATCACCCTCACGGCGAGCCGCGAGGCGGGCCCGGAAGTGATGTCATAGGGAGTGCTCGACGTTCTTACGCCGCGCACTTCAGGCGTGTCGGCGGTAATCCGGAATCCGGTTCCAGCCGTGACCGCCAGCAGGTTCTGGAAGATCACGCAGCCGCCCTCGGCAAGCCTGGGCAGGACGGTGGAGTCGTAGGGGTCGGTGGTGGAGAGTTCCACGATCCCGTCAAAGATGTCCGACAGCGCAGTGCCGCCTTCGTTGAGCGCAACGACAAGGACATTGTAGGGCGTACCCGCCACGAGCGGCCCGAACACCGGCGGCGCAGTCACATCGCAGGCGGGTGGTGTCGCGCCGATGTACGGTTTCAGGAGGAAACTGCCCACGGGAACCACTTCCGGGGGCTCCGGTTCCTGCGGGAGATTTCCTCCGCAGCCGTTCAGGATGACAATAACCGAGACAGCCATCAGGCAAAGAAGGGACCGGCCGGCGGCAAACAGGCGCCAGCCCACCGGCAATTGCGACGTTTCCCCCGCACGGGGTTCCCGGTATTCGCGCAAACGAGGGCCTCTTCCAGACGGTTTAATAACAGCTTCGAGTATGCCATGCCCCCAAAGGCCCCTGCGAGACGGATCACGGGGTCTTACCAAAAGTTTACAATTTGCCGGAATTGCTAGGCTTTTTGAGGGTTTCCAGCCCCTTCATGCAGAACCCCGGAACGCCGTCCGCAGGTGTTTTTCCTGGCGGGTGTTCTACTGTCGCCACAGGGGCCCGTTAATCGCCCCGCAGGGGAGCCTGGACCCGTCATGGACTGGAAAGTTTTCGCCGGAACCTTCACCGCCATTTTCATCGCCGAACTGGGGGACAAAACCCAGCTTGCTGCCATCACGGCGGTCTCCCAGACCAAAAAGCCGCTGGCCGTGTTTCTCGGGGCAGGTTCGGCACTACTCGTCGTCACACTGATCGGGGTACTGTTCGGCGAGGCCCTCGTGAAAATGGTCCCCGAGGCAGTTTTAAAGAAGATCGCCGGTGGCGTCTTCATCCTGATCGGCGCGCTGGTGCTCGCCGACCGGATATAGCCGCCTGAATCCCCCTCACCCGCCGCGTGTTCCGTAACGGGCCGCTTCCCCTTGCGGGGCGCGGGATAGAAGCCATTTACCCCGCCAGCGACAGCCGCTATCATGACCCTCTGAAAGGGCGTTCCGGGACCCCATGCACCTGAGACAGTATTCCGCACGGCTCCGTTTCACCGGGGCCTTACTGGCCGCTGCATTTTCCACGGCGGCCGTGGCGCAAGAGCGCGTCCAGTCTCCAGTGAGATCCGTGAACGCCTCTGTACTGCCGGTCATCGTGAAGGGCTCGCAGGTCCCCGCGCTGCTCGGCGCGCCGGTGGTGAACTTCTCCGGGGTAGCCTGTTACGGGGACGCAATCCGGCCCGTCACGGTGCAGGTGGACGAGGTGAACCTGGAGAACCGGGTTACGACACCGGACCCGAAATCGCGGCTCGCGAAGGACGACCAGCCCGGCATCCTGGACACCAATGACGAGCTCCTTTTCATGCTGAAGGATGCGGGCAACGCCTGCCCGCCCGAGAAGCTCGCCCGTGCACGGGGGACGCTTGCGGAGGTAAAACTCACCGCGCACCACCTGAAGGAACCGGTCTATGTCTATGTGCTCGCCGGAGATACCGCCGTGGCCCCGGGCCAGCCGCTGGTGCGGTTCGACAGCGAGCAACAGATCGCCTGGGCCGGTGGCTACTCATGGGGCTATGACAAGAACCAGCCGTTCATGACGAACCGGATGGTTTTTTCCGACATGCGGGACCGCGGCCAGGAGGACGTGCTCGACCGGCTTAAGGTCCGCATCAACGTGAAGTCACTCGGCAGCCTCATCAGCATGAAGATCACCGAGGACAATATCACCTCTGTGGTGGACGGGCTGAAGGCCGGGCCGCTCCGGGTCACCCGCGAGCACACGATCAAGATCCACTCCGTGCCCGGTTTTGAGATCACGGCGCTTGTGGCGTTCCAGCATTTCGAGCGGCTCTGGCGGGCGAACGTGCGGATCCTCATGCCCAAGTCGGCAGCCATGTTCGTCTCGTCCATGGATGTGGCATTCCTGCATGACTTCACGGATCTGCGCGGAATCAGGCTCGCGACGAGCGCACTGCCTGCCGGTACCCTCATCGACGGCAAGATGCTCGACGCGGAAAAAACCATCGAGTTCGGGCCCGACCCCTGGTATTTTGTCTCCGGAAACGGCGCGAACCAGATCACCACCATCGACCTCGATCCATCGCTGAAACTGAAGACATCGGTGGTGTTCATTGACGACCCCGACTACGCCGACCCGCCCGAGTCCGTGAAGGGCGGCCTGCCGTCGGTGGGCTACCAGTATACGGGCTGGGAGAATCTGGAGGCGAAGACCTATACGTTCGGGGCGAACATCGCCTTTCTCTCCGGATTCCCCGAGGGCGGCGGCGCGGGCTACTACAAGGTACTCCGCGCCCCCATCAAGATCGAGACCCGCAAGATTGAACTTGGGGGATAGGGGGGACCACCCCCGCCTGCCCCCTCAGTCATTCGACGCCCCTCCCCATTGTGGACCAGATGGAGCTAGGATGTTCCCCGTAAGCCGTTTGCGGAGGGCGCGGACCATGGCAGTGAAAACCGTTCACAAGACCTGCAACCTGTGCGAGGCCACCTGTGGCCTGCTGATCGACGTGGAGGACAACCACGTCGTGAAGATCCGGGCAGACGACGAAGATCCGTTCAGCCGCGGTCACATCTGCCCCAAGGCGTTCGCCCTCAAGGAGATCCAGGAAGACCCCGACCGGGTGAAGTTCCCGATGCGACGGACACCGGACGGCTGGAAGCGCATCTCTTGGGAAGAGGCGCTGGAGGAGACCGCCACACGGCTGGCGGAGATCCAGAAAAAACATGGGG
>CAZSFB010000318.1:0-3945 GCA_964606035.1 uncultured bacterium
TGCCTTTTCACCGCCGGATAACAGCCCGACCTTCTGCCGCTGCTGTCCACCATCGAACAGGAACTTCTGAAGATATGCCTTTGCGGTGATTTCGTCGCCGGTCGAACCAGCTACATTTTCCAGAATGGATTCGTCCGGCTGCAGGTTGGAACGGTTCTGATCAAGATAAGCAACGATGGTATTTTTCCCCTGGACAATTTCGCCCTGCATGGGGCTGATTTCGCCCAGGATGGTTTTGAGGAGTGTCGTTTTACCTGTACCGTTGGGTCCGACGACTCCAATCCGGTCGCCCTGGCACAGGCCCAGGGTAAAGGGGGCGATCAGTGTCCGGTTTTCAATGCCGATGGATGCATTCCGGATCTCGAGTATCGTCTTTCCTGACCGGGACGCCTCGACAGACAGCTCGACCTTCCGGGTTTCATCGGCTGGCGGACCACTGCGGATGACCGACTCGGCTCGTTGTATCCTGGCCTTTTGCTTGGTCTGGCGTCCCTGAGGTTGTCGCCGGAGCCACTCCACTTCCCGGCGCAGGAAGTTCTGGCGGTTTGCCTCCGCACGTTCGGAATGGGCGATCCGTTCGGCCTTTGCCTCAAGGAAATAACCGTAGCCGCCATCGTAATCATACAACTGGCCGCCTTCGACCTCGATAGTACGCTCAGTCACGCGGTCAAGAACATAGCGGTCATGGGTGATCAGCAGTAGCGCGCCTTGATAGTCGTCAAGCAGATAGCGCTCCAGCCACTCGATGGTTTCCAGATCGAGATGGTTCGTGGGCTCATCCATGACAGCAAGGTCTGGCTTGGCAACAAGGATTCTTGCGAGTGCCACCCTGCGCCGCTCACCACCAGACAACTGGCCGCACCTGACAGACGGATCGGCGATTCCAAGATGCTGGAGAACTGCCTCTGCCTGGTGCATCAGGTCCCATCCACCAAGCCTTTCCATGTCAGCGGCAGCCTGTGACTGCTGTTCAACCAGTGTAGCCATGTCGCCAGTGGCGAGATCCAGTTGCTCACTCGCAAGTTCATGGCGTTGGAACGCGTCGTGCCAGTCCTTGAGCCCAGACAGCACAACCCTTTGGGCCGTCCAGCCCGGATCGAGTTCAGGTTCCTGCTCAAGATAAAGCGTGGTCGTGTCGCGACGCCGGCGGATCTCCCCATGGTCCGGCTGTTCCAGTCCGGCAAGGATACGGGCGAGGGTGCTCTTGCCGGCGCCGTTCACACCGACGAGACCGATCCGTTCCCCTGCATGTATGCTGACAGAGACATCCCGGAGCACGGTACGGGTGCCATAAGCTTTATGAATATTGCTGGCGGCGACGATCGGCACTGTGACCGTATAGCCGGACCAGCGGAGGGGAAATCAACCTTTCCAGTGGCTGTCGAGGAACGTTCCGATTCTCGCGATGGCATCCCGTGACTCCGGGACAAAGGGAACGCCAGCGTGCCACACGTGAATCATGTCTTTCCATACGTCGAGGGTGCTCGGGATACCTGCCCTGGTGGCTTTCTCGTGGATCCTCACGGCATCATCGAAAAGTATCTCATCGGTCCCCACCTGGATGAGGAGCGGCGGGAAACCTGACATATCGCCATAAAGCGGAGAGGCAAGCGGGTTTTTCGGGTCAGAACCTGCCAGATAGTTACGGGCAAAGAAGTCGAGATCGTTGCGGTTCAGCATTGGATCCTGCGATGCACGGCTTGTGATGGAGTCGCCCGTCAGTGCAAGATCAGTCCACGGGGATATCCCGACCGCGGCCGCCGGCAACGGCTTTCGGGCTTCCTTTAGCCTGAGCAGTGCGGCGAATGTCAGACCGCCGCCGGCCGAATCGCCGGCAATGGCAGCAAGCCGGGGATTCTGGCCCTGTGACAAAAGCCATTCCCATGCACCGACCGCATCATCAACCGCACCCGGAAACGGCTGTTCTGGGCCAAGCCGGTAATCAGCGAGAAAAACCTCACAGCGGGCCTCTCGTGAAATGGCCGCTCCAATATTCTTATGGGACTCCGGGGACAGATACACATAACCCCCGCCGTGCAGATACAGAACGGTCCTGCCAGCAATGGCATCTTTGTGCCGGACCTTCAGTCCCGGGACACCTCCCATGGTCAGAGGTTCCGCCGTCACGTCCTTGGGTAGCGGGATTCGGGCCATAAGTTTCCGGTCGGCTTCCCGTCTGGCGGCGGGAGCCTTGAGCGGCTCTGGAGACACCTGCCGCTTCAACATCCGATCCATGAGGGTTGGCCGGGGTGTGAACGCCCAGTATTTCGATGGCAGGACCGTGAAGATCGAGCGGATAAGCCTAAACTGGATCGATGCCATACGTGTACTCCCGGTGGTGACTCCACCCCTTGAATAACCGGCCATGGCGAAGTTGGCCAGCCTATTCCCCCGCTACGGGTTGTGGGACAGAATCCTGACCGGAAGATTATCTGCGGGAAGGACTTCTCATGGCTGATTTAGAGACATTCCGGAAGACGGTCAGGGACTGGCTGGAGGACAACTGTCCTCCATCTATGAGGACACCCATGCCGGAGTCTGAGACTCCCTGGGGGGGCCGCCGTGCTACCTATAAAAACCCCGATACGCGGTTATGGCTGGAACGTATGGGGGCCAAAGGGTGGACTGCTCCTTTATGGCCCCGTGAGTACGGCGGGGGTGGACTAACAAAGGCCGAAAACCGGGTCCTTCAGGAGGAGTTGCGGAGGATCCGTGCCAGACCGGCCCTGTACAGTTTCGGAATCTGGATGCTTGGTCCGGCTCTTCTGGAATACGGTAACGAGGAACAGAAGAAGGAGCATCTCCCGAAAATCGTCCGGGGCGAAATCCGGTGGTGCCAGGGGTATAGCGAGCCGGGGGCCGGAAGCGACCTTGCCGGATTGCAGACTTTTGCCGAGGATCGTGGCGACCATTATGTGGTCAACGGCCAGAAGGTCTGGACGAGTTATGCAAATCATGCGGACTGGATATTCTGTCTGGTGCGCACCGACAGAACTACAAAGCACAATGGAATCAGCTTCCTTCTGTTCGACATGGAAACGCCGGGAGTGACTACCCGTCCTATTCAGTTGATCAGTGGCAGCTCCCCCTTTTGCGAGACCTTCTTTGACAATGTGAAGGTCCCCAGGAGGAATCTTGTCGGAACGGTCGGTGGGGGCTGGACAATTGCGAAAGCCCTATTGCATCACGAACGGACGATGATTTCTGAAATGGGGCTCGGAGGGCCGCTGGGGGGTGGCGCAACCGGGGGAATGGGACAACTTGCCAAGGACTATCTCGGTGAAGCGGGAAACCGGATAGCGGATCCGTTCATCAGGGACCGTATTGCTGCCCACGAGATCAAGGGCAGGGCATTCGCCCTGACCGTAAAGCGGGCTGATGCGGAAGCCAAAGCTGGTTCAAATCCGGGCGCGCTGGCGTCGATGTTCAAGTATTATGGTACCGAACACAACAAGAACCGGTATGAACTGCTGATCGAGATTCTCGGCAACCGGGCCTTCGGATGGGAAGGGGCTGGTTTCACCGACAGGGAACGGGATGCCACCCGCCAATGGCTGCGGAGTAAGGGGAACTCCATTGAGGGCGGCACAAGTGAGATCCAGCTCAATGTTGTGGCCAAGCGGGTGCTTGGACTCCCGGAGGTGAAGTAAACATGGGACTCGTTCTTGACGAGGATCAGCTTCACCTGCGTGAGCAGGCCCGCAAGCTGCTGAAAAGCAAGGCTCCCGTCTCCAGTCTGCGGGCTCTGCGTGACGGGAAAGATGTGACGGGGTTTTCTCCGTCGCTCTGGCAGGAAATGTCGTCGCTCGGCTGGGCAGGGATTCTGGTTCCTGAACAGTCTGGTGGCACGGGACTGGGATACCAGGAACTTGGAATCCTTCTGGAAGAACAGGGACGGCCGCTGACAGCATCACCGCTCTGGAGCACGGCTCTTGCCGGTACGAC
>CAZSFB010000319.1:0-3944 GCA_964606035.1 uncultured bacterium
CTTCCCCGGCCACGAACATGCCAAAATCAAAGACGGCGTGCCGGAAGGGTGGGAGGATACATTTCTCCCTGACATCATTGATGTCAATCCTAAAACGCCAGTAGAAAAGGGAAAGGAAATTACCTACGTGCCTATGTCGGCGTTGTCTGAATCGGGAATGACTTCGGATGCCTGTGATTACGAGCGAAGGGAAAATCACACAACTGTAAAATTCAAAAAGAATGATGTGCTGCTCGCAAGAATTACACCTTGCCTCGAAAACGGAAAAACGGGACTCGCTTATTTCCTGGCAGAGGATGAGATAGCGTGCGGATCAACTGAGTTTATTGTATTGAGGGGTAAGCGAGTCAGTTATGCATTTACATATTGCTTGGCGAGATCTTACCCATTTAGAGAAAATGCCATCAAGAGTATGATTGGCTCATCTGGAAGGCAACGCGTACAGGTCTCTTCTTTTGAAGAATACAGAGTACCTTTGCCACCAAAATATTTGCTTGAAATGTTCGATGAGGTCGTAACTCCGACCTTTGAACAGATTCGAATTCTCATCTCACAAAATGAACGATTAGCAAAAGCCCGCGACCTGCTCCTGCCACGACTGATGGGCGGAGAGATAGTGACATAATAGAACACAAACGTACAACAGGAGGGAACGTGTAACATGGCAACCGCCGAACAGATCAAATCCCTCATCCGCTCGCATTTCAGCGATCAACCCGAGCAGTTCTTCACCATTGCTTTACAGGTTGCAGCCCATGAAGCGAAACAGGGGCATCAGAGCCTTGCCCACGAGATACGAACCCTTGTCGATAAGGCCAAGGCGCGGCCCGCGCGGGTGATTCCCTTCACGCCGGACCTGGATCATCTAGTGCTAGCCTCAGAGCCCAAAGAGCGTCTTGGGGTGCTCGTGCAGTCGGATGAACTACGCGGGCGAATCGAGCGCATCCTGCGCGAATACCGGCAGAAGGCCAAGCTCGAAAAACATGGTCTGACCCACCGACGCAAGATCCTTCTCGCCGGGCCTCCGGGGACAGGAAAGACCTTGACCGCCGCTGTCCTGGCCGGAGAGTTGGGGCTGCCACTCTTTACTATTCTGATGGACAAGATCGTCACGAAATTCATGGGCGAGACAAGCGCCAAGCTCCGGCAGATCTTCGATGTTATTCAGGAGCGCCGGGGGGTGTATCTCTTCGATGAGTTCGATGCCATCGGTGGCGAGCGCAGCCGCGAAAATGACGTTGGCGAGATGCGCCGGGTGCTCAACTCGTTTCTCCAATTCATCGAGCGGGACACCTCGGACAGCCTGATCGTGGCGGCAACCAACAATCCCCGCATTCTGGACCAGGCGCTTTTCCGGCGCTTCGATGATATGCTGCATTATCACCTGCCGGAAAAGGCCGAAATCGAACGGTTGATCGAGAACCGTCTGGGATCGTTCCGACAGAAGAAGATGCGGCTTGAGACCTCGGCCAAGATGGCCGAATCGCTCAGTCATGCTGAAATCGCCCAGGCATGTGACGACGCGATCAAGGAGACGATTCTCGCCGATCGGAAAATCGTGACCGCGACGTTGCTCAAGCAAATGCTTCAGGAGAGACGATCCGCCTATAAGGCATCAACGAGGAGATAAGTCCGCATGGCCACAGAGCATTCCCATATCTTTCTGCGCAATACAGGAGAAGCATCTGATTACACACGACCACCGAGAAAGATAGAGCAAGCACATAGGTATCCAGCCCGCGAACGGCTATCACACAGCACTAGGCTTCAGCAGCGATGGGAATCCATCTGGACCAGGGCAAAAGTACAGCAAGAATCCCGGACAGCGGTGTCGATGCCGACCAAAGATGGCGTCTATGTCGAGTTCGAAGGAGCGCCAGGGTACGATCTGGTGACCAAGAGCCTCGAAGACCGAGGGGCCGGGATACGCCTTCTCAACGTCTATACCGTCCGCTCTGAGAGCGCCCCTGAACAGGAGATCACTCGGGCGACCGTCTTCATCCCAACAGGAAGGCAAGAGCTTTTCCTCAAAAAGATAAGAAAATATGCAGAGGAGAATACTAAGAAGGGCAAGCCGAAGAATGCAGACCTTGTGCAGAGTGTGGAGGATATGCGGCTCGCGGTCCTGGAATCCTTCTGGCGTGACAACCTGAGCCTGCTGCCAAACGGAATAACGGCAGTCTAGTGCGAAATCTGGCTTCAGGGAACGGGTGGCGATATCGAGCAGCGTTTCCAGGAAACCGCCATGGCCGTGGGAATTGATCTTGCCTTGAGTAATGACCTTCAGATGCGGAAGCTTCGCTTTCCCGAAAGAACCGTACTTCTTGGCAAGGCTACCCGCGAGCAGCTCACCAACCTGATCGAATCCAGCCCTGATATCGCCGAATTCAGGTGTGCCAAGGAGACCGCCCGGTTCTTCCTCGAACTGGAGAATAGAGATCAGACGGAATGGGTGAACGATCTTCGTTCCCGGTTACGGGCAAATCCCGAGGCCACCGTGGCCGTGTGCGTTCTCGATACCGGAGCCAACAACGGGCGCGCCCTGCTGCAGCCCGTCCTTGCCGATGCCGATTGCCACGCGGTGGAACCTGGTTGGGGTATCAATGATCATCAGGGTCACGGTACTTTAATGTGTGGGGTTGCTGCTTTTGGCAGCCTAGCGGAGGCCCTGCAGCACAACCACCCAATCCGAGTTGATCATTGCCTGGAGTCGGCAAAGATACTTCCTCCGAGAGGGGAAAACGATCCCGATTTGTACGGCGACATTACTATCCAAGGTATGTACCGAGCAGCGATCCAAGCGCCAGGACGCAGTCGTATCGGCTGCATGGCCGTGACCTCGGAAGATGGGCGCGATCGTGGACGGCCTTCTTCGTGGTCTGCTGCTATTGACAAGCTCACGTCAGGTTATGATGACGACAACAGGCGGCTTTTTATCGTGTCGGCTGGCAATATCAAAGATCAGGATATTTGGGCCAACTATCCGCAAAGCAATTTAGACCATTCCGTCCATGATCCGGGCCAGTCCTGGAATGCCCTCACCGTTGGTGCGTACACGGAAAAAGCCCTGCTTTCGGACCCAGATCTTCAGGGCCATACTCCAGTGGCGCAACCCGGCGAGTTGTCCCCCTTCAGTTCTACTTCTCTGACTTGGGATGGGAAATGGCCCGTCAAACCGGACATCGTGTTAGAGGGTGGAAATCTCGCCAAAGCACCGGATGATTTTATCAGCGAGCACGACGATCTTTCGCTGTTGTCGACGGGGCATCAGCCGACTCGAAGACAGTTCGATGTGATCAATGCGACCAGCGCTGCAGCCGCCCAGGCGGCCTGGATGGCGGCCCAGATACAGGCGCGATATCCCGAAGCGTGGCCGGAGACAGTCCGTGGATTGATGATCCATTCAGCCGAGTGGCCGACTGCCCTAAAAGGACAATTCCTGAACGCGAATGGCCGAGGGGAATACTCAAAATCCGATTATGGGCGGCTGCTGCGCATCTGCGGCTATGGCGTCCCAAACCTGACTAAGGCGCTGGCGTGCGCGTCGAATTCCTTGACGCTCATCTCGGAGGCGGAAATTCAACCCTATACCAGAAAGGAGGGTCGCTCTGACTGTTCGACCAAGGACATGCATCTACACCGGCTTCCCTGGCCGCGCGAAGTCCTGCTCGAAAGAGGAGAGCTGCCGGTATCTTTGCGCATTACGCTTTCCTACTTCATCGAACCAGTACCGGGTGAGGTCGGTTGGAAGGACAAGTACCGATACGCCTCCTTTGGCTTGCGGTTTGGCCTCAATAGTCAGGGAGAAACGGAAGAAGATTTTATGAAGCGCATGAACAAGGCAGCCCGCGATGAAGGGGAAGGAAAGCCCGATACGGATAGCGGCAGCGAGCGGTGGCTTATCGGGTCAAACAGCCGCGATATAGGTTCCGTTCATTCCGATA
>CAZSFB010000320.1:0-3922 GCA_964606035.1 uncultured bacterium
TCATCTGGTGATTGAGGAGCATCCGGGAGAGATCCGTATACAAGCGGGGTTCAGGCGTCCTGGAATACCACCACTAAATGCAGAAGTGGTTATCTCAAGACCTGAAGATCACGAAACCCTCAATGTCGTTATTCCGTGGAGCGATACCCGGTTCCAGTTTACATCCAAGCAGAACACCCTTCCGGCAAAAGGAAGAGCGCTTCTGGGAGACCGCGCCTACCTGTTCAGTCATGAGAACCAGTCATTCGGGTGTCTGGACTATGGCCGGGGGGTCTGGCCATACCGGACCATCTGGAACTGGGCCTCCGGGTCGGGAATCCAGAATGGACGTACAGTGGGGCTTCAGTTCGGCGGTAAATGGACGGATGGCACCGGTTTTACTGAAAATGGACTCTGTATCGATGGACGGCTTCACAAGATCGGGGAAGACCTGGAGTTCAAATACAACCGGGACAATTTCAAGGAGCCATGGATGATCACGGCACCTCGCACGGGCCGCGTGAAGCTCACGTTTGAGCCTTTTCTGGAAAAGCAGATGAAGGTTCCTCTGGGAGTTGCGGGTGCGGAGTTACATCTCTGCTTTGGCCGGTTCAGTGGCGAAGTTGTGACGGATGACCACAAGATTCTGCGTATTTCGGACCTTATTGGCTGGGCCGAAGAGATGCAGGCCCGCTGGTGACGTGGGCCGTCAGTAAAAGTACCGTAAAGAAGCTGCCCGACCGTTTCCCCTCCAGGACCGGGGCTTTATCGTGTGCCCATGTCTTTCAAAAAACTGGTGGGCCGGTTCGCAATGTGGCTGTTTGGGTGGAAGGTCGTCGGCCGCAAGCCGCCTCATGACCGCTACGTCCTGGTGGCTGCTCCCCACACGTCCGACTGGGATTTTGTATTTACCCTTGGTGCTGCCTGGAGCTGGGATGTGAAGCTCTACTGGATGGGAAAACACACGCTGTTCCGGTGGCCGTTCAGAGGCTTCATGCGGTGGGCAGGCGGTATTCCGGTAGACCGCAGGTCCTCGCACCACATGGTCGAGCAGATGGTCGAGGCATTTGAGCAGACTCCGGACCTGGTTGTCTGCATACCCCCGCAGGGCTCCCGGAGCTACCGGGATTACTGGAAGTCCGGGTTTTACTATATCGCCCTCGGTGCCAAGGTTCCTCTGGTGCTGGGCGTACTCGACTACGAGAAGAAAGAGGCTGAGTTCGGTTCCGTACTTTGGCCGTCGGGAAATCTCAAAGCCGACATGGAACAGATCCGCGCCTTCTATCAGGGGCGGGCAGCCAAATATCCGTCGGAATTTGGTCCGGTGCGACTTAAGGATGAAGAACCGGAGCAGCCCATCTATGTTGCTGCTGGCGGTTTGAAATAAACCGCGACTTCAGGTCCGGAGACCGCCCATCTCGGCGATGTGGTTCCAGAGCCGGACTTTTCCTTCCGAGCGGAACGCGATGAACTCCACTCCAAAACCGGCTGGTTTTCCATTTGGATGGAAATGATGGTGGGCGACGCTGCCATCAACCTTGACCGCTCCTGGCACAGTTGGAATATCGAACTGGAGAGTTACCAGATTCCCCATCTGAATGGGTGTGTCAGTCGCCACATAGACGCCGCCCTGGGAGATATCCGCAGAAACGGCATCCTGAAGTTCAGAAGAACAGACAAAATGAACTGGAATACTGGCCTTGATACGCGGATGCCGCCGCAGATCCATCTCCATAATAAAACCCCCGCGGCCCGGAAGCCGCCCCCGGAACATCTCTAATGCAACAGACTCGCTGCAGGCAAGGACGGCCTTACTCCCCGATGTCTGGCCATTCATGAATCCCCCGTTTACGATGGAACGGACAACCAGTTCGAAAGGTACCTAACCCATGAATATCCATGGATTTTTCAAAGGCCAGAGTGTGAACATTGGCGAGTTGTCTGGCTACCTGAACGGGCTTGTCGCAGACAAGCGGATTCGCGAGGCGACATCGTTGACCGCCAAAGAACAGGCCGTTCTTTGGGACGCTGCCCGCGGCGTGAAACCGCTGTCGATAGACTATTTCGTCCCGGCAGGAACTCCTCCGCTTCAGCAGGTGATTCATCACGGGAAAAATTCGCTTCCAGTATTTTCTCTTTTCCAGAAGCGGTTCTGCCGGCCAGACAATCCGGCTCTGAAGGAGCTATGGGGTTATAATCATCAGAGGATGTCACCGGTCACGGGGCCGGGATATTTCGTCGCCTGCGATGCCAAGGATGGCGAAGTGATGATTGACTATTTGCGGGTTCCACCCCGGAAACCTGGAGGCTGGCCAGATATCCTGCCAAACTCTGCCAGGCTGTCCCGCTTTGTCTATTATCTTACCCAGGATTTCATGCGTGGAGTTTCCGATCACGTCTCTATCGGTCATGCCACACGCAAGGGCAAGGACATGAACAACTGGTTTGTGCTCTGCCGCGAGGACTGATTCTCAATACCCGCGGTCCTTGTCAGGCCAGAGATATTTGTGCAGCTGAAGCTGCAGCCGCCCTGGCATCCGGTCTTCCAGAACCCAAGCGGCAAGCTGCCGGGGTTCTATTTCCCCGTGCACAGGCGAATAAAGAATTTCACAAATATCCGCCAGTTTCCGGTCACGGATCTGGCTGCGGGCCCATTCGTAATCAGTGCGGTTGGCAATCACGAACTTGATCTCATCGTGGCGCTTCAGGAGATCCAGGTTGTCGTACAGATTCCGGTCTGACTCCCCGGAATCAGGGCACTTGAGGTCGACGATCTTCCGGACTTCTGGTGGGACCCCTTCGATCGAATAGGCGCCACTGGTCTCCAGCATGACTTCATAGCCTTCCAGAAGAAGTGCCTTGAGCAGCGGAACGCAACCGCCCTGTGCGAGGGGTTCTCCCCCGGTGACTTCGACCAGCTTTGTTCCGAAAGAACGGACCTTGTCCAGGACCTGGTCAAAAGACATCTCCGTGCCGCCGGAGAATGCATAGGCTGTATCGCACCACCGGCAACGAAGCGGACAGCCAGCGAGCCGGATGAAAGCGCAGGGGCGGCCAGCCTGCGATGACTCTCCCTGAATGGAGAGAAAGATCTCGGTTACGTTCAAATCCGGCATTGCTTCAGCTTCCGGGGATTTCCCATCTCTTTCCTGCGATTGTCAGGCCCAAGTCATCATCTACCCATCGGCCAAGTTCAAGTTGAGGTTCACGATGGAATTTTGCCATCATGCCATCTGATAAAGTGCAATAAAGGGCTCCTGAGCGTCCGGGTCTGAGGGTCTGGGGATTCAGAGATTCCTCGTTTCCGGAACTCAGATGCAGGATGACCTGCGCAAGCTGCCGCCTGCCGGGTTCCACCTCGCAACGTATTGAGGTGACAAACTGCGGGGCATCTTCAACCATGACAGAACAGTATTCGCCTTCGCACTTCATGAACCAGCCACCAGCCTCATCCTGGCGTAGCCAGCGGAAGAAACTCTGCTCCAGTTCGGGGTCGGTCACCTGATTTCGTCCGAAATACCATCTCCCCTGTGAATCGAGCCTGTAGACGTAACGGCGCTTTTCATGACGATTCATATGTTAACCGGATATTAACCAAGGCTGACAAAAAGACTCTTGTGGGACCATGATTTCACTATGGCCAAAGCCGCCAGATTCGCTAGAATATCTTCATATTAGAAAGACCGGTAGTGCGTGACGCGTGTGGTTCAGCCGTGTTTGCGTGCGGATTTCCCGGGACGGAGACAGGGACTTTATGACAATTTTCAGGATTCAGCGTACGGGAATGACCGCTCTTGCGGTTTGCGTGGCAAGCCTGACGCTGCTGGTGGGGTGCGCCGGCAAGCCAATGCCGGGGACGCCGGAGTTCAAGGAGCAGATCCGGGACGGAAAGATTATCATCTGGGCAACGCCAGTGGGTAGCAAGGGATTGAACCTTATTACT
>CAZSFB010000321.1:0-3909 GCA_964606035.1 uncultured bacterium
GTTTCCGGGCGACCCCCTTGAAAGTCTGCACACCCCAGCGGCTTGTGTTGGTTTCCCCGCCTTCGACTTCCTCCACGTAAAGGCCGTATGGCTTGCCCTGGCGGCGCGCCTCTGCCCGGAGTTCCTCGAAAAGCTTTTCCCGGCTGACGGTCCTGGACGACCGGACGATCAGGTTTCCCATCCGGGCGATGGGCGCCGAAAACATGGACGCCCGCCCGTGGCCGTTTGACCGGTCCCTCATGCGGATTGGCGTTCTCGACAATAGGAAATCCTTCAGTACACCGGCCTTGATCAGGGTGACCCGGCTGGCGGGAACCCCTTCGTCGTCATACAGGTAATGGCCGTTCAGTGTTACGGAACCTTCACGGTCCTGGTTCGGATCGTCATAGACGTCCAGAAACTCGGGAATAACCTGTGTTTCCAGCTTGTCGGCAAAGGTCTGGCCGCCTTCGTCATCGTCCTGCCGTTCCCCTTCAAGACGGTGGCCGACGGCTTCATGGAAAAACACTCCGGCCGCCGCCGCCGACAGGATCGCCGGACCGGTATAGGGAGTCTGCACCGGGGCCTTTCTCACCTTGAGCAGCTCTTCCGTGATCTGGCTGGCGTCGCCGGCGAGCTTTTCAAAGGGCGGCAGGTCGTCAGGGGTGCGGCCGTAGTAGTGCCGCACGGTCTCCACGGACTGCCCGTCGTCCGCCCGGCCCTCCGCGGCGATCGTGATCAGGTAGTTGGTGGAGGCATCGGCCAGGCTCGTCCCCTCGGTGTTCATGAGATACCGCTCCATGCCGTAAGCGGTAAACCGGACATCAGAGTTGATCACTTCCGGGTGTTCCCTGAAGAGTTCCGAGATTTTTCTCACCTGTTCCCGCCAGACATCCCGGTTCGGTTCATAATTGATGGAGGGACCAGTATGCCGGACCGGAGTTTCCTTCGAGAAACTGGCTGTTTTGTACCGGTCCACCCGGCTGACGGTTTTCGCCTTCCGTTCGAAAAACTTTGATACGGCCTGCTTGTAGGCCGAGTCGGTTCCAGACCAGAGGTCGAACCGGATGGCGCCCACATTGGCGTCCAGGGTTATCATGGGCGGACGGGACCAGCTGAAAAATCCAAAGCCTCCTCCCTGGTAGCGGCTGCCTCCGGTATTGTCGAAGCCGTAGTCTCCTACCCGGACCTCGGTGTAGAGCCCGCGCTGGCGGTCGTGATTGTCCTCGTAGACACCCCCAGCCCTTGCGGCGATGCTCACGGTTGAGAGATCGTTCAGGCGATAGGCAATGAAATAGGGAGCCGGAAACTCCCTGGCCTTGAGCTGCGTCCGGGAGCGGTTCAGTTCAAGCCGCAAGGCTTCCATGACGGCAGCCTGCTGGGCCGGTTCAAGCAGCGGCCTGGTCTGGTCCGGTTCAACCGTACGGGAAGCCTGGGGCGGTCCCCCCGCATGAGCGGAAGGCTGGGTGATTTCCGCCTGCCGGCATCCGGTGATGATGGACAGGACGAGGAACAGGGCGGCGGCCGTGAACGGCTGGAAAATCGTTTTTTCCGGGGGTTGCATCACGCCCAGTATAGAGTGGAAAATCCAGCCGTACGCATGGACAGACCGAAAAAAGATACCAGGGGTCCGGCAGCGGGACCGGTCACGGCACGGGACGCCCTTGAAGGGCGGATGGCCAGCCTTGCCACTTTTTCCGGAAGAATCGCGCATGAGTTCAACAATGTGATGAACAGCATCATGAACACGGCGGCATTGCTCAAGATGACCGGTAATCTCTCACCAGAAATGGCGGAACTGGTAGACCTGATTGACCGGTCCACCCGCCGGGGAGCGGATCTCACCATGGCGCTGATGTCCTTTGCGCGGCCCGTCACTCCGCAGTTCCGGGTGGCGGAGCTCAACGGACTCTGCGGCACCCTCTGCAGCGGTCTCAGGAAGAAGGTTCCGGCAGGTGTTCAGATCGAGCTGACGCCGGCGCTGGAGCCGATGGAGATTTCGGTAGACGAAGTCCTTCTTGCCCAGGTGTTCTCGGCCCTTTTTGACAATGCCGTCGAGGCGCTGGGCTCTTCCGGGAAGGTTCATGTATCGGTTGTTCCGGTGCGCGATGCCGGGCAGCCGCCGGTGGCGAGGATCGTTTTCGCCGATACCGGACCCGGGGTGCCGGAGCCGTACCGCGCCCAGATCTTCGATCCGCTGTTCTCCACACGGCAGGGGGTAAAGGGGACCGGATTTGGACTGGGCCGGGCGTACCGTCTGATGCGGGACATGGGAGGGCATCTTGAACTGGGACCTGTCCAGCCGGAGAAGGGGGCGGAGTTCTGGCTTGAATTCCCGCTATCCGTGCCGGAGGGCCGTCCGGGTGTATATGCCCCTGCCATGAAGCTTGCCGGTACGCTCAGGGTGTTGCTGGCCGATGATGATGAAGCGAACCGGCTGCTTGGTTCCAGGCTGCTGGAAAAGTTCGGCCATACCATTACGGTTGCGCGTGACGGGCTTGAGGCGCTGCAGATTTTTCAGGCGGCAAGCGACCGGTTCGACGTGCTGGTAGTGGATGAATCCATGCCGGGGCTGTCCGGGACGGAAGTGATCGAGATGGCCAGGAAAATCAGGCCCGGAATGCCGGGCGTCCTGGTTTCGGGGGCCGAAGGGTCTGCCGGTTCACCGCCCCTTGCCGGTGTCGTACGGATTCTCAAGCCGTATGATGCCGAGGGCTTCCTGCAGACAGTTTCGTCTGTCGCAGCTTCCCGCAGTGAAAAGCCGGGTGCATGAGCGGAACCTCACGGACATTCCTGCTCGCATCGGGATCCCCCCGCCGCCGGGAACTGCTTGCCAGTGCCGGCTACCGTTTCCGGATTCTGGTTCCTGACATCGAGGAACGCTTCCGCCGGACGGAGACGCCAGCTGGAATGGTCGAACGCCTGTCAGCCGCCAAGGCGGAGGCGGTCATCCGGCGGCACGGGGCTGTGGGGCACGTGGTGCTCGCAGCCGATACAACGGTCGTGCTGGACGGTCACCTGCTCCAGAAACCTGCGTCCGGGAAACACGCGGTAAAAATGCTCCGCCAGCTTTCCGGCAAGGAGCACGAGGTGTTCACTGCCGTGGCCGTGACGGACGGCGCCCGGCTGGTTGTCAGGACGGTCAGGACCCGGGTGAAGTTCCTGAACCACTCCCGCTCCGTGCTCGAAAAATATGTGCTGACCGGCGAACCGATGGACAAGGCCGGAGCCTATGCCATTCAGGGGCAGGGGGCTTTCCTGATTGAAAAGATCACGGGCTCCTATACGAATGTCATCGGTCTGCCGATGCCGGAGACCATGAAAATCCTGGCTTCATTTGGCATTCATCCGGAGCAGCCGTGACGGCCGCGGATCGTCTGGACCGGCTTCGAGTGCAGATCGCCGAGGCGTGTGAGCGTTCCGGCCGGGCTCCCGGTTCCGTAACCCTTGTCGGCATATCCAAGTTTCATCCCGCGTCCGCGATCCGCGAGGCTGCCGCTCATGGGTTGCAGGATTTTGGAGAGAACTATGTGCAGGAGTGGCGCCGCAAGGCCGACGAACTGGTCGATCTGGACATCCGGTGGCATTTCACCGGACATCTCCAGTCGAACAAGGTGAAATACCTGGTGGGACGTGTTTCTCTCATCCACTCGGTTGATTCCGCCGGGCTGATAGAGGCTGTCGCCCGGCAGTCCGAAAAGGCCGGGGTGGTTCAGGCGATTCTGCTCGAAGTGAATCTTTCCGGAGATGCGGGGAAAACGGGGGTGCCTGAAGGCGGACTGGCGGAGCTTATGGAAGTGGCCTCCCGGCACGAAAAGCAGGTTCGCCTGAGGGGTCTCATGTGCATGGGGCCGCTTGAGGGAGGGCCGGAAGCCGCACGCCCTGTGTTCCGGCGCTTGAAAGAACTCGCCGGGAAGTTCAATATAGGAG
>CAZSFB010000322.1:0-1236 GCA_964606035.1 uncultured bacterium
TCGGGTGCCCGCCGGACTTTTTCGCACGGCTCACCGGCTCAGCTGCCGAACCATTTACGAAACTCGAACTTGAGCGTCTCGCGGCCCATCTTGGCGATGGATTCCGTAAGCGGGATTTCCTTGGGGCAGACCTGGACGCAGTTCTGGGCGTTGCCGCAGGCAGCGATGCCGCCGGGGCCGAGCAACGCTTCCAGCCGCTCGTCCTTGTTGCGTTCACCGGTGGGGTGCATGTTGAACAGCCGCACCTGGCTGATGGCGGCGGCGCCGATAAACCCGGTCTTCTCGTTGTAATTTGGACAGGCCTCGACGCAGCAGCCGCAGGTCATGCAGGTGGACAACGTGTAGGTCACATGCTGGTCGCTGGCGGACTGGCGCGGGCCGGGACCAAGGTCATAGGTTCCGTCGACCGGCACCCATGCCTTCACCCGCTTGAGTGCCTCGAACATGGGCTTGCGGTCCACCTGGAGGTCCCGGACCACCGGGAACTTGCTCATGGGCTGGAGCGTAATAGGCTGTTCGAGGTGATCCACGATCGCCGAGCAGCTCTGCCGGACCTTTCCATTGATGACCATCGTGCAGGAACCACACACCTCTTCAAGGCAGGCGCATTCCCAGTTTACCGGCGTCGTCTGCTCGCCGCCGGCGGTCTTCGGGCCCTTCTGGACCTCCATTAGCAGCGAGATGACATTCATTCCCGGCTGATAGGGGACCTCAAACTCCTGCCAGTAGGGGGCGCTATTGGCATCCTCCTGGCGCTGAACCTTGAAGCGGACCGTCTTCTGGCCGCTGCCTCCTGTGCCGTGGCTGTGACCGTTTCCGTGTGCCTGCGACATAACCTGTTCAACCTCTCAACCGTGTATCTGTTCGTGCGGTTCTGCGTTTCCCTGCACTAGTCTGTCAGTCGTATTTCCGGGCCACCGGCTTCATGAGGGAGATATCCACGTCCTGATAGGAGATCTCCGGTGCTTCCGTAAGGCCCACGAACTTCGCCATCGTGGTCTTCAGGAACTTGTCATCGTCCCGGTTCGGGAACTCCGGCTTGAAGTGGGAACCGCGGGATTCATCGCGTTTCAGCGCACCGAGGGCAATCACCCGTGCTAGCGAAAGCATGTATTTGAACTGGCGGGTAAACAGGACCTCGCGGTTCATCCGCTGCACCTTGTCCACAATGCCGACGTTCTTCCAGCGATCCTGCAACTCCTGGAGTTTCACGTCCGTCTGCTTCAGCTTGTCGTT
>CAZSFB010000322.1:1246-3907 GCA_964606035.1 uncultured bacterium
TGTAGCGGACGATGGTGACGTTTTCGGTCATCAGGTCACCCAGCTCGTCCAGCAGCCGGAAGGCGTTCTCCTTGCCCGACATGCCCTTGATGCGCTCAAGGTCCTCGTGTTCGACCTTCACCGCACCCGTAAATACAGATTCCGGCACGCTGTCGCCGGCAGTCTTCTGGTTCGCGAGGTATTCCTCCATCTTGCCGGCGCAGTAGAAGCCTCCGAAGATGCAGGAGACGAGAGAGTTTGCACCCAGCCGGTTTGCTCCGTGGTACTGGTAATCCACCTCTCCCGCGGCGAAGAGACCCGGGATGTTCGTCATGTGGTTGTCATCCACCCACAGGCCGCCCATCGAATAGTGCACACCAGGGAATACCTTCATCGGCACCTTGCGCGGGTCGAATCCGGCGAACTTCTCGTAAATTTCCAGCACAGCTTTAAGCTTCGTGTCGAGATAGTCCTTCGGCAGGTGGGTCACATCAAGATAAACCTGTGCCTTGCCGTCGATGCCGAGCCCCTTGTTGAACACGACATCGTGGATCTCGCGGGACGCCACGTCGCGGGGGACCAGGTTGCCGTACCGTGGGTATTTCTCCTCAAGGAAGTACCATGGCTTGCCATCCTTGTAGACCCATACCCGGCCGCCTTCGCCTCGCACCGATTCCGAGATAAGCCGGAGTTTGTCGGAGCCGGGAATGGCCGTCGGATGGATCTGGATGAACTCGCCGTTGGCGTAGTAGGCGCCGCAGGCAAACGTGGAGGCGGCGGCTCCGCCCGTGTTGATGGCCGAATTCGTGGACTTGCCGAACAGCAGGCCGGGGCCTCCGGTAGCCATACAGACGGCATCGGCCTGGAATGCCCGGAGTTCCATCGTCGGCATGTAAACCGCCACGATGCCACGGCAGACGCCGCTTCCGTCAATAATTGGGCGGAGGAACTCCCATCCCTCGAACTTCTCGACCAGTCCCTCGGACTCGTACCGGCGGACCTGCTCGTCCAGTCCGTAAAGAAGCTGCTGGCCGGTGGACGCTCCGGCGAAGGCCGTCCGGTGGTGCAACGTACCGCCGAACCGGCGGAAATCCAGAAGGCCTTCCGGGGTACGGTTGAAAGTCACGCCCATGCGGTCAAACAGATAGATGATCTTGGGTGCCTCATCGCACATCAGCTTGGGCAGCTTCTGGTTGGCGAGGAAGTCACCTCCCTTGATCGTGTCCTTGAAATGAAGCTCGGGGCTGTCGCCCTGGCCCTTGGTGTTTACGGCGCCGTTGATACCACCCTGGGCGCACACCGAGTGCGAGCGTTTCACCGGAACGATGGAGAAAAG
The DNA here is from genome assembly GCA_964606035.1 of uncultured bacterium. Lineage (GTDB taxonomy): Bacteria > JAGRBM01 > JAGRBM01 > JAGRBM01 > JAHCIT01 > CAZMGV01. Next base: position 2,562 of record CAZSFB010000322.1, read on the forward strand.
CGACACCGTGCCGCCCGCCTCGCAGACCTTCATCGCCGCCGACAGGCCCGCAAGGCCGCCACCGACGATAATGACGTGTTTTCCTGACTTAGCTGACATGGACCGTTTCCTTATCTGACCGAAAAATCTGTTTCTGTGACCTGTTGCTTCAGCGGGAGGCGAACACGGCTTCCGGCGCCGGAGCCTCCACCTGCGTGTGCTTCTTCACTTCGCCGGTGCGCGGCTTGCCCCAGCCAAACACGATCGAGGCGCCGACACCCAGCCCTGCCAGGCCCAGGAACAGGCCGAAGCAGGCGAGCGCGGCGAGCTTCTGCGCCTTCGCTGTGATCGCGATACCCCACTTGCATAGGATTGAGAACAGGCCGTTGGCGAAGTGGACCGCCGCAAATACGCAGAAGACAACATAGAAAATATTGGTCGGCAGCCCGAGCACCGTTCCGTCACCGCCCATGTAGTTGTACATGTAGGCCGCATCCGGCTCGACACCGTTCACGAGGTAGTTCCAGCGGGTGTGATAGATATGGTGGCCGATCATGAAGAACAGGGCCACGCCGCTCCAACGCTGGATATCAAACATCCAGTTCCGGAGGTACGGGTAGTCCGTCGCATTCTGCTTGGCCTCCCACGTGAGATAGAAACCATAGATGCCGTGGAACAGGAGTGCCGCCACCAGTCCGATCTCGACGAGCGGCAGGATCGGGATCGCCTGGATCGCCTCTCCGTGTTCGTTCCATGCGTGATCACTCCAGAAAATGTTGGCATGTGCGTAGAGGTGCTGAAGCAGGAACACCCCGAGCGGCACCACTCCGGACAGCGCGTGAAGCCGGCGGAGCAGGAAATAGCGTTCGTTCTTGGAAGGCAGAATGGATGGATTCTTGGCTGACATGATTCGTTCCGGCTGAAGTTCCGGCCAGTGCAAAATGGGGCAGTCCTCAAAGGCGATTCTGCCCCACGTTTACCGGTCCGTTCCCTCGATTGATTCCCCGTGTTTTCCAGCCCCTGGAGGTCCCCCGGAGCTGTATACAGTATACATGGAAACGCTTGCGCGGGACGACACCGGAGTCAAGATCATTGGCCCCGGAAGCGGGGGTTGTCACTGAAAATTTCAGGTTCAATCACCGGTTCCCGCTGCCAGCCAAAAGGGAACCCCGAAGCAGAACAGGCAACCTTATGGTTGCCTGTTCTCCCGGAGCATATAAGCAGGATAACGTTTAAATCCCTGTAGCCTTCACCAGATCCAGCACGTGGCCCTTCGACCGGTCCAGAAGCGCCTGTTCTTCGGCCGTCAGGTTCAGCTCGACCACCCGCTCCACGCGGCTGATCGGTAGGCCCCGCACGGTGACGGT
>CAZSFB010000323.1:0-3887 GCA_964606035.1 uncultured bacterium
CCGGCGTTCGGGTGTCCTCAAAGTTGGTTTTGGGGACGAGGACGATGTGTGGCTCTCAGCGGTGGAACGGGTCCAGCGCGAGGCGGGTCTTCCCATGAAGGCAATTCCGGGAGACGAAGTCCGGCGTCTGGAGCCGGAACTGTCACCGTTGATAAACCGCGGTGTGTATTTCCCTGACGATGCGGTGGTTGATAACCGCCTGCTCGTTCAGGCTCTGGCACTTTCCGCACAGCGCGCAGGCGCCAGGGTTGTTACCGGCCAGCCGATCCTGCGGGTGCAATCGGTAAATGGCCGTGTCCAAGGCGTTGAACTCGACAACGACTATGTCATTAGCGAGCAGGTCTGTGTTTGCGCCGGGAGCTGGATGTCGAAGGTGAAGGGATTGCCTCTCCCCTCCGATGCGGTCGTGCCTGCCCGCGGACAGATGGTCGCAGTGATGGGCCGCCCGGAGCTGCTGACCCGGGTTGTGTTTGTCCGCCAGGGTTATCTGGTCCCCCGTGCGGATGGACGAATCATCGCTGGCTCAACAGTTGAACTGGCAGGTTTCAGTAAGGAGGTGACGGTCGAGGGGCTGGGCAAGCTCGCAAGCCAGATCGGGCACACGGTTCCGTCCCTTTCGAAGGCTCCAGTGATAGAAAGCTGGGCCGGGCTTCGTCCCTGCACGAGGGATTTTCTTCCCGCACTTGGAGAAACCTCCGTCAGCGGGCTGTTCGTTTCAACAGGTCACTTCAGGAATGGCATTCTGCTCGCGCCGATGTCGGCCCGGTTGCTGAGACAGGCGATGAACCGGGAGCCTCTGGATATTGACCTAGATCCATTCCGGCCGGGCCGCCTCGCTGACGAAACCGTCTAGGTGCCGATTTTCCCCAGAATATCGTCGATCTCGTCGTCCGCGGCACCACTTACGACCGAAGCGGCATCGGTGTCGGAAGGAACGGGCTTCGCCGCAACGGTTTTGGGCGGCGGGACGTTCAGCCTCGGTGGAGTGATGTGAGGCGCCTTGAAAGCGGGAGTCTGCAATCTGGGGGCGGGTGCGGCGGCAGGCTGCTGGGCGGCACCAGGGGTGACCGGCTGACTGGCAGGGGCTGCAGCCGTGGGTGACGGCAGAACCCTGCGGTTTTCCGTAAGACCCAGGTCACTGGCAGTCTGATTGATAAGGTCCGCCGAAATGCTCTCCTGCTTGGTGAGCGAACCCTCAAACAGGGCGTTATCACAGATTGTATTTATTATCCGGGGGATTCCAGCCGAGAACTTATGGATGATCCGGATGGCGTCCGGTGAGAAAAGGGGACGGGTGCACCCTGCGAGACGCAACCGGTGGTCGATGTAGGCTGCCGTCGCTTCCTCGTTGAGGGGCTCCAAATGATAACGCATGGACACCCGCCCGGCGAGCGGTTCATCCAGCTTCAGGTTCTGTTCCAGCTCCGGCAGTCCAAAAAAGATAAACGTGATAAGCTTGGAGCCAGGGACCTCAAGGTTCAGGAGGCCGCGGAACTCCTCCATGATCTCCCGGTTCTGGAGCATCTGGGCCTCATCGATGAGGACGATCGCCTTCTTGTTCTTTTTCTGGATATCTACGAGCCGTTCATAAAGCTGCGACAGGATCGTGAGTTTGTCGTCGGCCGGATTTTTCACCCCGAGCTGCGAGGCGATGCGCTTGAGAAGCCACTCGGCGGTAATGCCGGAATGGATGATGACCAGTAACGCGGCTTCGTATTCGTCCTCGGGCAGTTCGTCGAGCATGCGGCGGGCGAGGGTGGTCTTGCCAGCGCCGATGTCGCCCACAAGGATCCCGAGTCCCTTCATTCCTTCCGCGACGGCCTGGAGCCGGAGCAGGGCTTTCGCATGCTGGGAGCTATTAAAATAGAACTTGGACACCGGGGCGTTCGAGAAAGGCTCCTGTGACAGTCCATAGTAGTGCAGGTAGTTCATGGCCCTCTAACCTCTGTCACTAGACATAAGAAACATTAGTCCGGGCGTTGCCGGGGGCCGGATCCGGCGCCGGCGGTGGCGTGGGACTGCTGGATACGCCTTCTGATTTCAGCCGGGCAATCAGATCCGAAGTCTGGCGGAAGCCCGGGTGATCGAGATCCAGCCAGGCGAGCAGTCCGAGGGCGGTTTCCTTCTCCCCGGCGGCCATCCGGGCATTGGCAAGTTCATAAGTTAGATTGTAACGCGGGGCTGGATCGGACGTGTCCGAAAGCCCCTGCTCGAACGTGAGTGCCGCCGCATGAGGGTCCCCGCCTTCAAGCTGGCAGAGGCCGATCATGGTCCAGCAGTCGGGTCTGCGCGCGTTGTTCCCGTCCAGAGCGAGCCTGAATTCGCGTTCTGCTTCCCCGAAAAGTCCCATCTCGCGGTAGGCAAGTCCCAGATCGAACCGGGTCTGCGAATCTTCGCGCGCAACGGTCTTGTCAACACCCTGCTGGAATGCCTTGAGGACCGATTCAACGGACACCTGTTCGCCGTCGCCAAACTCCGGAGTAAAGTTTCCGGAGGCCTCTTCCCGGGTCGTTTTTTCAGCCGCGATCAGTTCGTTGAGCTTGGCTTTCGCTTTCTCGTTGTTCGGATCCTGGGCGAGGATCATATCCAGCGTGATCCGGGCTTCGTCGAATAATCCCTGCTGGATTTCGAACTCCACCTGCTCGAAGTCCTCGGCGAACGGTTCCTTCTGCTGGATGACTGGAAGCTTCGGCTTGTTAAGCGTGGGAAGCGGTTTCAGTACGGGCGGCTTCGGCACCGATAGGGAAGGCTTGGACAGGCCCGGTTTCGGGAGTCCGGGTTTCGGTAGTGGCGCGAGTTTCGGAATCGCGGGTTTGGCAGCTGCGGGCGGCGACATAGCAGGCTTGTGTGGAGCGGCCCCGGGTGCAGCCGGTTTCACGATGGATGGCTTGGCAAGTGCCGGCTTCGCCAGCGGTGGCTTTGGCAAAACCGGTTTGGGCGGTGTTGCTGCCGGAGATGCAATTGCAGGTTTTGCGATGACCGGTGGTTTTACGGAGGGGACCGATACGGACAGTCTGGTCACAGGCGGTACAGCCACTGCCGGTTTCTGGATCACCGGCTTCGAGATCGAAGGAGGCTTGATAATGGGCGGCCTGATGAGCGGAGGCTTCGCAACGGGTGTTTTGGCCGTGTCCGCTTTTGTCTCCTCTGCCGCAGGCGCCGGGGATGGCGGAGGTGGTGCCGACAATTCCAGGGATTCCTCGTCGAATTCAGGGGGTGGCCCTGAAGCAAGTTCCTGTTCGGCTTCCAGGGTCGCCTGAGCGGCATCCTCGGATTCTTCAAGCGAAGCCTGTGGCGGGGAAGGAGGAGAGGCCACTGTCATGGATTCAGCCGCGAGCGAGGGCACGTCTGGCTCGAAGAAATCCTTTTCCTCCGCTGCAGATGCCGGGGCTTCGGCCACAGGTAATTCCGGAGTACTGAAGCTCAGGTCGGAATCCAGATCCGCGCCTGCCAGCGGGTTTCCTGCGTCCGTCTCAACTTCCAACCCGCCGATTTCAAGCGATTCCGGAATAGCTCCGTCGTCGGCAAGCTGGGCTGCATGGGCCGAATCGTCAATGTCGATCTCGATGGAGAGGTCATGGGATTCCGGTTCGACAGCCTCGGCTGCAACTGGAGCCTCCTCGACGGATCCCTCCAGCGTGGCATCGAGGGCACCACCTACGGCGCTGGCAAGCTCGTCCGATATCTGGTCGTCAATGGCCGGGTGTTCCGAGACGATGGCGGCAATATCGGGGTCAATGCCCGCCTCGGCTGCGGCGGGGGCTGCTTCTGGGGCCGGTTTCGCGGCCCGGGGTGTAGAGAGCAGGGCCTCGAGTGCCGAAGCATCCTTGCCCTGCTTCCTGAGCAGATCGATTCCCGCCTTGACGAGAACGCCGAACGCGGCACCC
>CAZSFB010000324.1:0-3887 GCA_964606035.1 uncultured bacterium
GCCATGTTGGGGCCTGTGAGAATCATTACCTGCTCATCTTCGCCGTCCAGGACAAGGTCATTGGGCGTGAACCGGTCCCGGCCCACGGCCTTTTCCACCACAGGATGTCTTCCACCCTGGATGGACAGTTCCCGCGTGGAAAGAAGCTCAGGGCGGGTCCACTGCTCCGTATCGGCCAGATCAGCGAGCGAGGTGTAAACATCCAGCTCGGCGAGCAGGCGGGCCTGAAGTTTCAGTTCCGGTGTGCGGGCCTTCACCCGCCCGCGGAGTTCCACGAACCGCTCGTATTCAATATCCTTCAGCCGTTCCTCGGCGTTCAGAACCTTCTCCTCGATCTCCTTCAGCTCCGGTGTGACGTAACGCTCGGCGTTGGCGAGCGTCTGCTTGCGGATCCACTCCGGCGGCACCCGGTCCTTGTGGGTGTTGGTGACCTCAAGAAAATACCCGAAGACGCGGTTGAACCCGACCTTGAGGCTCGGAATCCCGGTGCGTTCCTTCTCGCCGGCCTCGATCCGGGCGATCACGGCACGGCCGCCCGAACGCAGTTCCCGGTACTCGTCGATCCTGGGGTCCGCCCCCTCGCGGATCAGCCCGCCCTCACGGAGCGCCACTGGCGGCTCGTCTTTCAGCCAGTTCCGGATGTCGTCACGGATCTCCGGCAGAGGATTCAGTCCTTCCCGGATTTTCACGATGCCGGGGCCGGCAAGATGTGCCGTCAGCGCCGCAAGTTCCGGGATCCGTTCCAGTGTGGCGGCAAGCGCCACAAGGTCCCGCGCCGATGCCGACTCCAGCGACACGCGGGCCAGGATTCTCTCGATGTCCGCCACCCGCTCGAACTGTTCCCGGACACTCCGGCGCGCGGGGCCGTCAAGCAGCAGGGCCTCCACCGCCCCGAGCCGTACGGAAATCTCCGCCGGATCAAGGATCGGATACCGGATCCGCTGCTTGAGAAGCCGGGACCCGGCGGCGGTCTTCGTCCGGTCAATGGCGGAAATAAGCGTGTTCTTCTCCGAACCGTCCGACTGGTTCCGGAAAACCTCCAGGTGCGAGAGCGTCCGGTCATCGAGCAGCATCGCCGACCGTGATGCAAGCTGGCGGATCTCGTTCAGGTGGGCGAGTGCTGCCTTCTGGGTCTCCCGCACGTATCCGATGAGTCCGCCGGCAGCCCTGAGTCCCGCCTCGCCGAGGCCAAGCCCCTCGGTGGTAGCCAGCGCGAACTGCTGGCGTACCAGTTCCGAGGTCCGTCGCGCCTCGAACCGGTTGCCATCGGCTGTCTGAACGAAACATTCCTGCGTGAATCGGGGAGCCGGATAGCCTTCCGGGACCAGCAGTTCGCAGGGGCCAAGCCTGGCCAGTTCCAGTTCCAGTTCCTCGGCCGAGGCTGGCTCCGCCACCAGAAAATCCCCCGTGGCGAGATCCATGGCCGCGAGCCCGCATCGCCCGCCCGGCCCCGTCCAGACCGCCGCCACGTAGCGGCTTTCCCGCTCGGCTCCTTCCTTCAGGTGAAGACCCGGCGTATACACGCGCACCACATCGCGCTTGACCAGACCCTTGACGGTTTTCGGGTCCTCCATCTGCTCGCAGAGGGCGACCTTTCGCCCCAGTGACAGAAGCCTCTCGATGTATCCCTGTGCCGCATGGTAGGGAACACCAGCCATCGGGATGGCGTCCTCCGCCTTGGAACGCGAAGTGAGCACCAGTTCCAGAAGCGGCGCGGTCTCCTCGGCGTCCTCGAAGAACAGCTCGTAGAAATCCCCCATCCGGAAAAACAATACGCAACCGGGGTACTGGGCCTTCAGCCGCTTCCACTGCTCCATTGCAGGAGACAGTTCCTTGCCCGGTCCGGTGGACTTCTGTGACATGAGAAGTTTAGTAGCCGACCACGATCGGGCGGGTAAACCCCGCAGTGGCGATTCGGGACATTCCAGACAGGGTATTCCGGGACTGGAAGCCATGAAAAGAGGAACGGACTGAAAGGAAACGGGCCGCCTCCATAGGGGCGGCCCGTTAATCCCGGATCAGGCTATGCGCCCAGTGGATCACGTCACGGGGCAAGACCCGGACAGTTGAATGTATGGGCATGGAAGTACGAATAGCTGATGAGATAATAGTCGTCATTGTTGCCGGCAAATCCGGCATTGAACTGGAGGACGCCGTCATCAACATGATGACTGAATTCCCAGTTCGTTCCGGTCGGCTCCCCCTCGATGGTTGAAGTCGTGCTGGAACCGGCCTTGAAGGCGAACAGCAGGTCACCGGCCTCAGGGTCGTAATAATTCCAACCGCTATTGGAATCATCCAACGTGACAGAACCGGTAAACGAACCGGAAGCATCTTCTCCCGCAAAGAAGCCCGTATACTCCTCCGCATCCGGGTTGAAGAACACGATACCCGGCGAATAGCCGCTATAGTCATAGGCGAAGCGGATCGAGGTTGGTTCCGGCGTATCGTCAACGTACCATCCCATTCCACCGCAGGCGACCACCATATCTGAAGCCGAACCGAAGAATGCGAAGAAGACACCTTCCTGGCCGTCAGGACCCGTCAGCGTTCCCTCCATCGTTCCGTCCTCGGTGAAGATGCCTTCCGCCTCGTAGTCACCGGCCGTGAACGTGAAGGTATTTCCCACGGCAAGACCCGTGATGTCATAACCGCCGGGACCGTCATCCTCTGGAGTGTAATCCAGCTCCAGGCTTCCGGTGATCGTTCCGTCATCCGCCACCTCGATATCGCCAAAGCCGTAGAGATCCGGATATCCGGAAAATGGCGGCTCGGTCAGGCTGGACGCCTCGTAACCGTCAATCAGCACACCAAAAAGCATAGTCTCCCGGTGTGAAGGTGGCGCCTTTGCTGTCACTACTGCAGGCGGCGGCAGCGAGCAGAAGACCCGCCACGAAAACTGAACTGAAAATACCTTTTACTGATGTCATCGGCTGTCTCTCCTTCAGAGATTTGAATATTGCCCGGCGTCCCACTGGCTGGAACGGGCTACACCCTAACATATGCTTGTGCAGGGGGAACCCCCTTTTAATCTGGAAGCCTCATCCGGCGGACAACGTGGTTTCCGGAATCACAGACATAGAGGAGGTTCCGGGCTCGGTCCACCTCGAGCCCCTGCGGCTGGTTCAGCATCGCCTCCGTGGCGGGGCCGCCATCGCCCGAATAACCCGGCTCCCCGGTCCCGGCGGCCGTCGTGATAATCCCGGTAACGGCATCGATCCGGCGGATCCTCTGGCTCGGTGCATCCGCGATATAGATGTTTCCGGCCCCGTCAACGGCGACGGCACGGGGAGACTTGATCGCCGCCTCGGTCGCCAGGCCGCCGTCTCCGGAGTCCGCATTCTCGCCAGTTCCGGCAATCGTCGTGATGATTCCGGTGGCGACGTCTATTTTACGAACCCTGCGGTTTCCGGCATCGGCAAAGATATAGTTTCCCGCCAGGTCAAACACGCCAGACGACGGAAGGTTCAGCTTCGCCTCGATGGCCGGCCCGCCATCACCCGAAAAGCCGATGGTCTCGGAGTCGTCGGGAATGCCAATCCCAGCCACGGTGCTCACCTTGTTCGTGACCGCATCCACGCGCCGGATACGGCCGTTGTTGAAGTCAGCGACAAACAGGTTCCCGGCTCCGTCCAGCGCCAGACCGTGGGCCCGGTTCACCAGCGTATCGGCGGCATCCATGCCATCGCCGTTGAAACCAAAGTTGCCTTCCTGGCCGAGAAAGTCACTCACTTCACCCGTAAAGGCCTTCGCCTTCCGGACGCGGGAGTTCTGGAGGTCCAGAAAAATGAAATCCCCGGCAGCGGTCATGACCAGTTCACGGATGCGGTTCACGTTCAGCACGACCGTCTCGATGATACCGGTGGTTCCGTCCACCCGGCGGATGC
>CAZSFB010000325.1:0-3880 GCA_964606035.1 uncultured bacterium
AATGCAATCGCCATTGCCGTCATGACCGCTGCACCACCAAGATATGGGATGGGTTCCCGCTGGGCTTTCCGCTCGCCGGGCTGGTCTGTGAAATCCAGCCGGAGGGCTAGTCGCCGGTACAACGGCGTAGCCAGATAAACTGTGGCGAACCCCACCGTCACTAGTGCCGCCTGAAACACAAGTGGCGTCACGCGGTGGAGTTCTCCCGGTGGTAAGCGATGACGCGGTTCAGGATTGAATCAAGGTCATGGCGGGGCTCATAGCCGATACAGTCCCGTATTTTTGAGAGGTCCGGAACCCGGCGGCGCATATCCTCGAATCCCTCCGAGCCCGCAAAAGCGACATCGTACGGGACCAGCCGGATTTCTGAACTGGAACCGGCAAGCGCCACCACCCTGCCAGCAAGGTCGAGAATGGTGGACTCTTCCCGCCCGCCCACATTGAAGACCTGTCCGTAGGCCCGTGGTTCCTCGATCAACCTCACAAGAGCGGCCGTTGCATCCTCGACATCGCAGAACGTCCGGCTCTGCTGCCCATCACCATGGACAAACAGGGGTTTCCCATCGAGGGCCGCCTGCACAAAACGTGGGATCACCATTCCATAACGGCCGACCTGGCGGGGGCCGACAGTATTAAACAGCCGCACAATCACGACCTTTACGCCCTGAGTACGGTAATAGGCCAGCGCCAGGAATTCGTCGAGTGCCTTGGTGCAGGCGTAACTCCACCGGCTTAGGGATGTGGCTCCGACGAGTGAATCATTCTTTTCGGACAGGGGGACTTTTGGATTCTTTCCGTAAACCTCCGAGGTCGAGGTAATGAGCAGTGGAACACCGTATTTCCGCACGGCTTCCAGAATCACCTTGGTTCCGTCCACATTGGTCGTAATCGTTTCTACCGGGTGCTCCAGAATATATCTGACACCGACGGCTGCAGCGAGGTGAAAAACCCGGTCGGCCTGGGCCACAAGCGAACCGACCAGCAGATGATCCAGCACGGAACCAACGAGCACCTGCAGCCGCGGATTGCTTCGCAGATGGGAAACGTTCGTAGACGTTCCAGTGGAGAGGTTGTCCAGAACAGTAACTTCATGCCCGGCCGCCAGAAGCCGCTCAGTCAAATGGGATCCAATGAACCCCGCTCCACCTGTAATCAGATATCGCTGTCCCAAACGTCCAGTTCCCCGTTCGACCACCAACAGAACAGCTTCCGGCCGGTTTTCGCCGGTAAACAGAAATGTCAGTGGCACACGGCAGAATTCTAGCCGTTCCAGCCAGTTCCGGAAAGCAAACAGGGGACTTCAACAAGTCCCCTGTTCCATAATCAGCCGGAGCCGTTAGTCCGGCTGCGTCATTCAGGTGCCAGATTCCCAGCTCGACAAATATTTCTCCTGTTCCGGGGTCAGCTTGTCGATGTTGATGCCCATCGAGATGAGCTTGAGGCGCGCAATCTCCTCGTCGAGATCCTTCGGCATGCGATAGACCTTGTTCTCCAGCCGTGTGTGGTTCTTCCAGATGTACTCGGCCGCCAACGCCTGGTTGGCAAAGCTCATGTCCATCACGCTGGAGGGGTGCCCCTCGGCTGAGGCCAGATTGATCAGCCGGCCTTCGCCGAGAACGTTGATGATCTTGCCGTCGTCCATGACATGCTCGGCAACGAACTCGCGGATATTCCGCTTGCTCCGCGTGACCTCTTCCAGCGATTCCAGGTCCAGCTCCACGTTAAAATGACCAGAGTTGGATATGATCGCCCCGGACTTCATGAGCCGCATATGTTCCAGCCGGATCACATCGGTGTTGCCGGTCACAGTGCAGAAAATATCCCCGCGACGGGCAGCCTCCGCCATCGGCATCACCTGGAACCCGTCCATAACGGCTTCGAGCGCCTTCATCGGCTCGACTTCCGTAACGATCACATGCGCACCCATGCCGCGAGCACGTGAGGCGAGCCCCCGCCCGCACTGACCATAGCCCGCCACCACAAAGGTAAGGCCCGCAAGCAGACGGTTCGTGGCCCGGATTATGCCGTCAATCGTGGACTGTCCCGTGCCATAGCGGTTGTCGAACAGGTGCTTGGTGTCGGCGTCATTAACCGCAACGACCGGGAAACGGAGCACACCGTCCTTTTCCATTGCCTTCAGGCGAATGACACCCGTAGTGGTCTCCTCGGTTCCGCCCTTCACTCCCGCCAGCAGCTTTTGTTTGTCGGCACCCGACAGTGACTGGACCCAGTTCTTGATGACCGGATTCAGGTCGTTGGTGCGATCGAGAGCGATGAACAAAAAGGAGCTGACGACATCCGCCCCATCGTCCATGGTGATGTTCGGAGCGAACTTCAGGACGGAAAGAATATGATCATAGTAGGTTGTCGTGTCCTCGCCCTTCTTGGCGTAGACCGACACACCTTCGTTCACGGCCAGAGCGGCCGCCACGTCGTCCTGGGTGGACAGCGGGTTTGAGGCACAAAGAGCGATTTCTGCCCCCCCCTGTTTCAGCACCTTCATCAGCGCTGCGGTTTCCGTGGTTACATGCAGGCATGCACCGAGCCGAACACCGTTCAACGGCTTTTCCTTCGCAAAACGCTCGCCGATCTGTTTCAGGACGGGCATGCTCTGCTCCGCCCATTCGAGCCGCAGGCCACCTGCCTTTGCCAGATTCTTGTCCTTGATGTCGCTCATGAGAGTACCTTTCGTGCAATTACAGAGCCACTGGCCATTCGGGATTACTTCCTGCGGAAGTAGCCTTCGGCGTGAACGTATTCGGCAGTCAGTACAGCCCCTCGCGCCGCACCCATGCGGGTGTTGTGGGAAACCAGCACGTACTTGATTCCATTCGGCAGCACCGAATCCTCGCGTACCCGGCCAACAGTCGTCGACATGCCATAGCCATTATCACGGTCCAGACGCGGTTGCGGCCGGTAGGGATCATCATGAACGATAATCATCTGCTCCGGAGCAGAGTGGTATCCGCGCTTCAGGAAACTCTTTCCAAAGTCACGCATCACCTTCTTCACCTGCTCCACGGAAGCCTTCCGGCCCAGAGAAACGAAGACACTTTCAGTATGACCTTCCAGAACCGGTACCCGGGTGCATGTCGCTGATACATTCATCCGGATTGGCACGAATTTCCCGGCCTTCACGTCACCGAGGATTTTCTGGGCCTCTTTCTCGACCTTTTCCTCTTCCTTGGAGATGTACGGAATGATGTTGTCGGTGATATCCAGTGCCAGAACACCCGGAGACCGGCCAGCACCCGATACCGACTGCATCGTCGTCAACATGATACTCTTCAGTCCGAATGTGTCGTGTAACGGCTTCAGGGTGATGGCAAGGCCGGTCACCGTACAGTTTGGGCCGGGCAGAACGAAACCCTTCCACCCGCGTTTGCGCCGCTGGACATCAATCATACGAATGTGTTCGTGGTTCACTCCTGGGATCAGGATCGGGACATCAGGCTCGTACCGGAATGCCGAAGCGGTCGAGAATACCCCAGCGACGGCCGCATATTTGGGCTCGAGCTGCTTGGCCGCATCGCTCTCCAGTGCAGAAAAGACGACATCCAGTCCCGCAAGCGGCATCGTCGCCGCCTCGTCAACCCTGATCCCGGCAAACTCCGCGGGGAGCGGTTCGCTGCAGTGCCACTGGATCTGTCCGGCTTCGGTGCGGATCGCATCGATGTATTTCTTCCCGGCCGAACGTGAGGACGCGGCAAGCCGGGTCACCTCGAAAAAGGGGTGATTTTCCAGGGCCACCAAGAACTGCTGTCCTGCGACACCCGTTGCACCAACGACTGCGGCTTTGAGTTTACGGGGAGCCATGTAATCAATCTACCTCATCTGCTGGTCTGGACCGGCGTTAATATGAATCGGGTGTTCCGGAGCG
>CAZSFB010000326.1:0-3880 GCA_964606035.1 uncultured bacterium
CGGGGCCGAAGGGCGCGGCGTGAAACCGAAATAGCCCAGTTCTGCCATCAGGTTCACCCGGCCGCCGTCCTTCCGCAGGAAATACTCCGCGAGCCAGGCCGCAAGGTTCGACGGCCCCACCCCCGCAAGGATTGATTCGATTCCCTGTGTGCGGATCAGGTCCAGCATGAGCCGCGAGCCAAAGACGATGCCCAGCTCCGCCGGGGTAACACCCTCTGACGGGGCTTTCAGCTGCGGGAGCCACCGGTCGATCTCCGGCTTCCAGCTGTCGGCTGCCGCGTTGTGCGTGATGTAATCAATCCGTTCCGCCCCGAGCTTCTCCCGGTAGTCTGTCGGGGACTTGATCCCGTAGACCCATTTCTCGATCCACGAGTCGTAGGTCTCGCGGCCCTTCCGCGCGGCATCACGGGTAGCCTCAAGGAACGGATAGTCGTCGGCATAACCCGGCACGTCCCGGTAGCCGTGGTTCGGCATCCCTTTCGGGTGGCAGCCCAGCGGAAAGTCCACCACCGCCAGCACCTTGTTCGACGGGATGAACACGTGGTCGCTGTGACGGCGAATCTCCTCCGTGGAGACGATCCGCTCGGCGCCCAGGATCACACCCCGTTTCGCCGCCAGCGCTCCCCACGGCCCCTCGCCAATGGGGTATGACAGGATCGCGTTCCCGGCCCGGTCGGCCGCAAGGCACTGGACGAACGAGATGTCCGGAATAAGCGCGGGAATAAGCGTGATCTTTTCCCCCGGCCGCGCCGGATCATCAATCACCTGCACGCCGGGGTTTTTCTCCATCGAGCTGCCCCGGATGGATCGTGTCACCGTATAGGGAAACCCCTGTGCGCCAGCCCACAGCCGCTGGCTGAAACTGAGCAGCGACCAGTGCTCGATTTCGATATTGTGTTTTCGGATCGCCTCACGGGCGATGGGGTTCGGCCCCGGAACCGGAAAGGTGTCCCCGATGAAGCTCGTGGCCACTTTCCTGTACAGGCCCGCGTCCAGCGAAGCGTTCGCCGTGTCGGTCACTGATGCCTGGAGCATTGTAAAACCGGGTTTCTGCCCCCGGAATACCCGCGCCACGGCGTTGAGGAGCTGGAACCCGCGGCCGTGAGCCGCGAGATAATGGAGCGACATGCCTGGCTCCACGAACCGGCGGATGGCGTCCTCGGCGTTCATCAGCTTGTCAGGGCCGGCTTCCGGCGGCACCCCGAAACGGCTGTCCAGAATCGTGCGGTAATCAGTCAACGGAACCCTCCCCGGTCCGGCGCCCCTGAGGTCCTGTTCCCGGTTTGCCCTTGGCGGCCGGACAGATATAGATTCGCCCAGACCAGATCACAAGGACGGAATGACTTGCGAACCCAATTCGGAGACAGGCTTTTCCATGCGGCGTTTTCGGCCGCTGTAGGGGTTTTCGTCCTCGCAGGCTGCGGCGCGAAAACGATGCCCAAAAATCTCTCCGACACCGACCGCTATGCCCTGTTCCGCCAGTCGCTCGCCCAGGGCGAGAAATTTATCGTCCTCACCGAAATCGAGGGCACGAATGTCCGGCACGGGAAGATCACCGGCGTCGTGGACGCGCCCATCGATGTCGTGTGGGCCATCGTCACTGATCACAGGAACCTCCCGAAGATCATGCCGGTCATGGAGGAAATCCGGCCCGTGGAGACCCGGGGCCGCACGGTGATCTATGACATGCGGTTCGGGCTCACCGGGGTACCCCTCAAATACAACGTCACCTGTTCCTTCGTGCACTATCCCGAAGCCCACCGGGTCGAATGGACCTACGTGAAGGGGGATATCCGGAACACCTACGGTGCCTATTCCATGAAGCCTTTTGGCGCGGACCGAACCGAGGTCACCCTGTCGCTCCTCATGGACCTCTCCGGCACCGCCGTAGGGCCGTTCGCGCAGACTGGCGCCGGAGTTGTGCTGCCCATGATGGCCGACCGGCTCCGGGCACTGGTGAAGGAACCCCAGTACGTGCAAGCGGCTCCGGTACTTCCACCCCATGCCCAGCCCGACTATGGCCGCATCCAGAACCCCATCGACCGGCGTTTTGCCGAGTTCGACTGAGCTGCTCCTGCCCCTGAGAAAGGACACCCAAAAGACAATGCCTCCCCCCCGAAAACGTCTCGGCGAAATTCTTATCGAGGCAAGGGCCCTTACCTCCGAGCAGCTCGTCCGGGCGCTCGAAATGCAGAAGACCAACAAGCTGCCGGTCGGGACCATCCTCATCAAGCGGGGTTTCTGCAAGAAGGCCGACGTGCTGGCTGCGCTGTCGAGGCAGACCGGCCTCGAATCCGTTGACCTCGAAACCGTCACGCCGCCGCATAATGCAGCCGCCTACGTGGACTCCCGGTTCTGCGAGCAGAATGCCTGCGTACCCATCGAGATCGACGAAACGGCCCGGCCCCGCAAGATCATCACGCTGGCCGTCAGCACCATCATCAACCCGCTGGTGATCGAGGAGATCGGCCGCAAGAACAACGCCGTCGTGAAACTGAAGGTTGGCCTGCACCACCAGATCGACGACCTGATCAAGAAGATCTTCTACGCCCAGGATTTCGGTTACGATCTGTCGTTCCACGAGAACTCCGGCGGGTTCCGGCGGGTGACGCCCGAAGAAAAGGCCCGGATGAAGGCCGCGCCGCCTCCGCCCAAAGCCGATTCCGACCCCGGTTTTGTCTCGCACCCGTTCGACGAGAACGCCGTGAGCGGAGTCCCGCGCCCCCGGCTCGCCAACACCGACAAGGAAGTGGACGCCATCCGCGAGCAGCTCAACACGGTGCAGCTGCACCTGAACACCGTGATCCGGGTGCTCGCCCGCAAGGGACACATCACCCGCGAGGAGTTCGCCGCGGAACTGGCGAAACTGTCAGGGAAGTAACTTCCCGCCAGCCGCACCCTTCCATCTACATCCGGTTTTTTACCTTCGAGAGCGCAATGTCGGCCAGGAACTTCACGATCGGCCCGAAGGTCGCCGCGCGGGTGGAGCTGGCGTTTCCGTCCAGGCCGCGCTTGTAGACCCCCTGCACAATGGCCGCGAGACGGAACATCCCGAACGCCACGAAAAAATCGTAGTCGGCGATCTCGCCGCTGCCCGATTCCGCCGCGTAGGCCGCAAGAAAATCCTTTTCCGGCGGTATGCCCAGCTTGCCGATGTTCACGCCCATGAGCCCGCTCGAAGCTCCCAGCTTGTCGCTCATGGGGTTCGGCGGCAGGTGATACAGCATGCAGCAGTAGGCCACGTCCGCCAGCGGATGACCCAGGGTGGAAAGCTCCCAGTCCAGCACGGCGATTGGGCGTGGCTCCACCGGATGAATGATGAGGTTCTCCAGCCGGTAATCCCCGTGGACGATCGTCACACGGCCCGCGTCCGGCACATGCGCGGGCATCCACTCGATCAGCTTCTCCATGCTGTCGATAGTACTGGTGCGGGTAATCTCGTACTGTTTTGTCCATCGCTGGATCTGCCGGAGCATGTAGTTGTCGGTTTTCCCGTAGCCCGTGAGCCCCGCCTTTTCCCAGTCCACGTTGTGCAGCCGCGCCAGCGTCCGCGCCATGTTCAGATAGACCTCGCGCCGTTCCCCCGGCGAAGCGGCCTCCGGCATGGTGGGGTCGCGGAAAATCCGCCCCACCACATGCTGCATGAGGTAAAACGGCGTCCCGATGACAGAGGAATCCTCGCACAGGGCGTAGACCTCCGGCACCGGCACACCGGTCCCGGCGAGCCCCTTCAGGATACGGTATTCACGCTCCACGGCATGGGCTGACGGGAGCAGCTCCCCCGGCGGCTTTTTCCGGAGGATGTACCGGCGTTTCGGGGTCGTCACGAGGAACGTCGGGTTCGACTGTCCGCCCTCAAACTGGCTCACGTCCATTGGCC
>CAZSFB010000327.1:0-3869 GCA_964606035.1 uncultured bacterium
TTCTTGTTCAATGGCACTCATACGGTCGGCACGCATGCAGGCCTGCGGAAACGCGGCAATTTCCCGGGCCAGTGTTTCCGCCTCCTCACGGGACTTCCCAGCCGGGACAATCCTGTTGGCGAGGCCAATTTCATAGGCCTCCTTCGCCGGGATCGGTCTGCCGGTAAGGATCATATCCATTGCCCGGGAATGGCCGATCAGCCTCGGAAGCCGGACTGTTCCACCGTCGATGAGGGGCACCCCCCACCGTCGGCAGAAGACACCAAATATGGCGGATTCTTCCACCACTCGAAGGTCACACCAGACAGCCAGTTCAAGGCCACCGGCCACGGCATATCCGCTGACGGCTGCAATAACAGGTTTTGACATGACCATCCGGCTGGGTCCCATGGGGCCGGGGCCATCCGGGGCAACACGGTTGCCTTTGTCTGATCCCATGGCCTTAAGGTCGGCACCCGCACAGAAATTCCCCCCGCTGCCCCATAGCACGGCCACTTTCATGGCGGGATTACGGTCAAATTCAAGAAATGCATGATACAGAGCCTCTGCCGTGGGGCGGTCGACGGCATTGCGAGCCCCTGGCCGGTCAATGATGATAGTAAGAATCTCGCCGGATGGTTCCTGTTTTATACTCATAAACTGATCCTTCTGGCCGGGTGGATAGGCGGTTGTTCCCGGTTTAACCAAGAGTAATACTTCCATCGCAAATCCGAAACCCGGTTGACAGCAGGCGGAATCAGTGTTTCGACCCTCGATCCGGAACAAGCTTCTCTACACGGCCGTTCTGGCGGTGGCTCCAGCGTTTTTGCTGCTGGTGTATGTCTCCTATGAGCAGCGCCAAAGGCTTAAACTGGATGCGGAACAGCGGGCGATGGACACAGTTCATCAGGTGGCAAACCATGCCCGCAGGCGGATCGACAGTGCGCGAGGTTTTCTCGAAGGTCTTTCGGCACTCCCAATCCTGGACAGGGACCATTCAAGCAGGTGCACAGCGCTGTTCAGGCGGTTGATGGAGGCAAACAGCGATTACGCGAATATTGGCGTTATTGACGGTAATGGGCGTCTTTTCTGCAGCGCGGTTCCGTTCATCATGGATACGGATCTTTCCGACCGGGCCTACTTCCGAAAAGCACAGCAGACAGGCGCATTTGCCATTGGTGACTACATTGTCGGAAGGGTTACCCGAAAATCATCAATCAATATGGGTGTTCCATTACCCAGTGCGGACGGTGAACTTCCAAGAGTGTTGTATGTCGCCCTGGATCTGGGAAGGTTTGGAGATTGGGTCGCGTCCGCCGGGTTACCTTCTGGATTCACATTCACGATTCTTGACCGGGAAGGGACGATGCTGGCGCGCTACCCTTTGGTGCCTGAATGGATTGGCAAGTCGTATAGGGACTCGGATATTGCACGGGCTAAGTACGGCCGGAATTCAGGTACGGCTGCAGCGACGGGTCTGGATGGCGTACGGCGGATCTATGCCTTTGGCCTGATGGGTGATGTCCCCGAGTTGGAAGATATTCAGGTTTTGGTCGGTATCCCGGAGAAAGAGGTTTACGGCCCGATTGACGAATTCTTCCGGCGGAGCATGGCCACCATGTCGCTTGTGGCATTGCTTGCGTTTCTGGGGGCCTGGGCCATTGGCGATAAACTTATCGTCAGACGGCTGAGCCGGCTTGTACGGTCCGTTGAAAAGATGGGAGAAGGGGTCCTGTCGGAAAGGACAGGCCTCGCCGATGGGAAAGATGAAATCAGCGCGCTTGCCGGAGCCGTGGACCGTATGGCGGAATCCCTTGAGCAACTGACGGGCCAGACACGTCTGATTCTCCAGTCGGCAAACGAAGGTATCTGCCGTCTTGATCCGGAAGGCCGGATCATGTTCGCGAACCCTTCCTGTAGTGCGATCCTGGGGGTGGAACCGGAGTCGCTGGTCTCATGCAGATTCATGGAGTTCCTTGTAATGGGTAGTGGGAAACATAGCTCCGATGATATCGGACGGTTGAAGGGGCTCATTGGCAGGGGGTTGACCCCCGTCCGGCTGATGCAGAGGGGAGGTGCCTCTATTCCCGCTGAAATGACAGTCAGTGAAATTTACGGAAGCGGCGGCAGTTCAGGGTTTCTCGTGATCTTCGCGGACGTGAGCAGTCGCCGAAAACTGGAGGATCAACTGAACCAGGCGAAGCGGATGGAGGCTGTGGGCCGCCTTGCTGGGGGTGTCGCCCACGATTTCAATAACCTTTTGACACTAATCAACGGTAACGCCCAGATTATCCAGAGCGAGGCACCAGCGGATTCCCAGATTCGTCATGATATCACAGAAATCGTTGAAGCATCCCAGCAGGCGGCGGCGATAACACGGCAACTCCTCCTTTTCAGCCGCCATCAGGTTGATGAAACCCGGACGATTGATCTGACCGAGCTGCTCAGCCGGACCATCAAGCTGGTTCGCCGGATGATTGGCCAGCATATTCGAACGGAAATCGCTCTTGCCCCGGATCTGAGACCGGTGAAGGCGAATGCAGGGCAGATCGAGCAAGTGGTAATGAACCTGGCTCTCAATGCGGCCGATGCTATGAAAATTGGCGGAGTTTTGACTGTCTCGGCAGGCAACCTGGATCTGGCAGATGGGGCTCCGCCACCGGTCGACGGAATGGCACCTGACCGTTATGTTGAGCTTAAACTCTCGGATACTGGCGTCGGTATGTCGCCGGAGGTTCTCTCGCATGTGTTCGAGCCGTTCTATACCACCAAGGAAATCGGGAAAGGAACCGGGCTCGGGCTGTCGGTCGTATACGGTATCGTCAAATCCCTGAGTGGTCATATCCGGATTGACAGTGCTGAATCCCGCGGCACTACTGTCACGATTTATTTCCCGGCAACTGATGAGGTTGCCCGTCCGGCACGGGCGGATTTCCAGATCGTGAAGGGGACCGGTGAGACCATTATGGTCGTTGAAGACGATCCTCGGGTGCGCAGTGTTACGGTCCGGCTTCTCAACCGACTTGGTTACAAGGTGATTGATGCTCCCTCGGGTGATCGCGCACTGGAAATGCTTGAAGCCACGGGGGGAAAGGTGGATTTGCTTTTCAGCGATATGCTTATGCCGGGCATGGACGGGAACGCGCTTTGCGCAGAAGTTCGAAAGCGTCATCCACGTATCAGGACTGTTGTGATCTCCGGATATGCAGGCGAACTCTATGACGGGAACAAGCTGCCGCCACATATCGATGCGTTTCTCTCGAAGCCGTATAACGTGACGGAACTGGCCACGAAGCTGGCTACGATCCTGAAGGAGAACCGCCCATGAGTTCTCAAGCGGAAAAGACGGGTTCGGGCAGGCTTCTGGTTGAGAAAGATGGCAGGGGAGTGGTAACAATTACCATCTGCAACGAGGCCCGGCTGAATATTCTCTCAAGTATATTGATAGGACAGTTGTCCAGAACGGTTAGAAGACTTTCAGCAGATCAGACTATCCGGCTGCTGGTTCTGGCTGGTGAGGGACGCCGGGCATTCATTGGCGGCGCAGATATCCGTGATATGTCGAAACTGAATCCTGCGACTGCCCGCCGTTTCATTACGGGACTGCATAGGCTCTGTGATGGCTTACGGTTATTCCCGGTGCCGGTGATAGCCCGGATTAGTGGTTATTGTATCGGTGCAGGGCTGGAAGTCGCTGTTTCGTGCGATCTCCGGATTGCAGATGAAACTGCACGGTTTTCCATGCCAGAAGTCAGGGTCGGGATTCCCTCCGTGATTGAAGCGGCCCTGCTTCCCCAACTGATTGGCTGGGGAAGGACCCGAGATCTGCTCTATACCGGACGCATGATTGATGCGCCGACCGCCTCTTGTTGGGGCCTTGTGGACCGGCT
>CAZSFB010000328.1:0-3868 GCA_964606035.1 uncultured bacterium
CGTCGCTGGGTGGCGACTCGTTTCTGCGCGGGTTCCCGGCCGGCCGGTTCCGTGACCGCACTGTAATGGCCTTCACGCAGGAATACCGTTTTCCCGTCTGGCGGTTCGTGGATTTCACGGTCTTCGCCGACCAGGGAAAGGCGATGCGAGGGCTGGACCGCATGTCGTTCAGCGACATGCACCTGTCCTGGGGAGCTGGCATTCGCGGCCGCCGGCAGGATCTCTTTCTGTGGCGGTTCGTCTTCGCCCAGAGCCGGGAGGGGATCCGGCTCAACTTTTCGCTGAGCCAGGAGTTCTGATGCGGGAGCTGCTCATCATTGCACTGTTGATGGTTTCCTCCACCGCACTGGCGGCGGAAGATACCCTGCGCCATCCCGCCTGGATGGACACCGTGCCGGGACTGAAAACCGGACCCTGCCGCGATCGTTACGTCGGAACGCGCACCGACATGGTCGACCATACCGTGATTCGGCCCATCCGTTCGCTGCTGAGGCCGGTCGAGTGGGTGCGGTCGATCGGCTATCGCAGTACACTGATTGAGCCAAGACAGGCGGGCGATCTCACACCTCTAGAGGAGGTGCATGATTCGGGCTATTTCGTGAACCGGCTCGGGAAGCGGAGGCTCGTGGCGGAAGAGATCCGCAATGGCGCGCTGGAAAACTACCGTCCCGCAGGTCCCTGGCGCGTCGAGCGGATCGACCTGCGCTCGCCCGTGAGGCTTCTGGTCTCCGCCACTGACAATACCCGCTGGGAGCTGATTTTCGACAGCCCGTCGGAGCCGGAACTTGCCACTGGTGCCCAACTCGTTTCGTCCCGGCTTCTCTGGGCCGCAGGATACTTTGTCCGCCCGTCGGCACTTGTCGCGATCAGGCCCGAAGACCTTGCTGCTTCGAATGAAATGGTCTGGATCGACCGCTACGGTGAATACCAGTCAAAGGGACCCGCCATTGCCGATGCAATTGCGAAGCTCACCCGGCGCGATGACGGTTCGATCCGGGCGGTGGCCGTCATGGAACCGCCCGGTGACGGTTGCGGACCATTTTCCTATGTCGGCGGCCGCAGTGATGACCCGCAGGGTTATATCGAGAACTATCACCGCCGCTCGCTGCGCGGACTTCGCTGGTTCGCCGCATGGCTGAACTATATCGAGTCGAGTCAGCGGCAGACACTCACCTGGTGGCTCCCCGCCGGAGACGATGGGCAGGGTGCAGTGGTCCACTTCCTGGAGGGACTGGAGCGGACCCTTGGCTCGAATCACCAGAAGGCCCGTTCACCACGCGATGGGCATGGTTACTATGTGAATCCGTGGTCCGTCCTCCGTCAGATCGTGACACTGGGTCTCTACAAGGAGGATGACGAGGAGGCTGTGCCGTTCGGGCTGAAGGGTTACGGCTATTTCGATTCTCTCCGGTTCCGCCCCGACACCTGGCGCGGTTATTTCCCCAATCCGGCCTTTATGAATGCCACCGAGCTCGACGGTTACTGGGCGGCGAAGATCCTTACGTCATTCCGCACGGAGGACATTGATGCGGCGATCTCGGCAGCGGACTTCAGCGACCCTGCGACGCGGGCCGAACTGCTCCGGACGCTGGTTGAACGTCGCGACAAGATTGCTGCCTACCTTTTCCGCGGGACATTCCCGGCGGACAACTTTCGCATCGAGCCCTCGGCCGAAGGAAACTGGGACTTCCGGTTCACAGACCTTGCCGTGGACCGCGGTCTCGTCCGCCATTCGCAGGCCCGTTACAAGTTCCTGCTTCGTCCGAAGGGCCTTGTGGAGGCGGACATCGTGTCAGTCGGGGGCCTCATCAACCGGTTTATTGACAACGGGAGCTCCACCCGGATTCTCATCGACTTCGAGCTGGCCAGCCGCATCCGGAGATATCCGCCGGTCCGGATCAGCAGCGGGCCAGTGCGGTGGGAGATCCTGATTGTCGGGCGTTACGAGGACAGCAGCGAGCCGGTGCCGGTGTTGGCCGTAAAGATCCCGGAACCCGCTGAAACTCCGGGCACAGCCATGCAGATCATTGACCGGTTCGAGGTTCCGGCACCTGAGAGTACGTTGCAGGGTATTGGCGACCGGGTGCGGCTCGGCTACGAACGGACGGTCGGGGATACAGTAAGGCTGAGTGCACCGCGGAGCCTTGCACCGTCCTTTATTGGTACACAGCCGCCGCCGGTAAGGGTGGAACTGATTTACGATCCGGAGACGGATTCACTCAAGGTCGCTGGCTGGTCGCGCTAGCGTGAATCGGCCGGTGCCGCGCCGCCCGGGCCGGTAGAGGCGGGAGGCTCTCCGCCGCCTTCGGAACCGGCCTCTGCCTGTGGCCGCCGGCTCCAGAAGTAGAAACCCACGATAGCCATGATGAGCCAGGGCATGGCGAGCATCGCGTAAAGGAAAAATTCGGCTCCGGGGTTGGCCTGCTGATAGCTGCAGGTTGGGCAGCCGGTGAGGATTTCATGAAGCGGGAGCGTGGTCATGGGCCAAATGGTGACGGGGACCCGGGAGGGTTGTCAAAGTTCCAGTTCAGCTATCCTGCTGCTGTTCGAGGAGCGCCATGGCCTGGGCGAGCGACTGTTTTGCCTTGGTCTTGGACTCCTCGAACTTGTGGGCGAGCTGTTCATACTGGGTACGGAGATCCTCGTACTGTTGAAGCAGTTCGTTGTACTGGTTGGTCACCTGCTCGGCCTGCTTCACGTATTCCTCCAGCGTCTGCTGTGACTGCTGCTGGAGTTCCTGGACATACTGTTCCTGCTGCTGCTGGTATTCGGCGATCTGGGCCTGCATCTGGTCTTCATACTGCTTGGCCAGATCCTCCATCTGCTTCTGGTAGCCCGCCTCGACCTCCTTGAACTGCTCCTGGTAGTGGGCGTCGAACTGTTCGGCGTTCTGACGCAGTTCCCCGTTCTGGGTTTCCAGCGCGGCGGCATGTTCCTCCAGCTCCGTCACACGGGCATGGAGCTGCTGGAGGTTCGTGGCGGCCTCCTCCTCCTGAGCCTGCATCTCCTCGCGGAGCTGCTCCGTCTCATCACGGAGACGGTTCTCGAGCCCCTGGTTCGTCTCCAGGGCTTTCTGGAGTTCCGTGTTGAACGTCTCGATCCGCTGCTCCAGCTCCGCGACCTCGGCCGTCTTTGCCTCAAGTTCCTGCGATGATGCCGCATGGGCTTCAAGCTGCGAGGTAAGCTCCGCCACCTGCGCCTGAAGGGCCTCGACCTCCGCTGTCCGGCTTTCGGCGAGCTCGTGATATTCGTTCACCTGGGCCTGCGCCTGTTCGAACGACTTCTCCCACTCGGCGAGACTCTGCTTGAGCGTCTCCACTTCCTGCTCAAGCTCCTCGACCCGGCCGGAATTGCCCTGCGCCGAACTGCTGAGCTGCTCGATCTGGGCGTGGGCATCTTCGATCTGTTTCACGTAGTCGCCCATCTTCGCTTCGGCGTCGGCTGCCACCTGCTGCGCCTGCGCGTTAGCCTCTTCAAGGGCCTGGGCGTATTCGGCGAGTTTTGTCTCGGCGTCGGCGGCCACCTGGTTGATCTGGGCCTGGGCGTCCTCGAGAGCCTTGTCGTATTCGGGTATCTTAGCCTCGTACTCGGCGATCTTCTGATTGAGCTCCGCGATCTGGTGCTCGAGGACGTGCACGTGCTCGTTTCCACCGGCAGAAGCCGCGGCGACCTCCGCCTCCAGCTGCGCGATCCGGTCCGTCGCGGAGTGGAGTTCGGCTTCGAGCTTCGCATGCTCCACCTTCGCGTCGCCGCCGCCTTCAAGCTCCTGCACCTTCTTGGTCAGCTTGCGATTGGCCTCCTCGAGCTGGAGAATCTTAGCTGATGCCTGCCGTCCGGATTCGCCCGCCTGGATCGCCTTCGCGGTCTC
>CAZSFB010000329.1:0-3864 GCA_964606035.1 uncultured bacterium
GCGGATAAAACAGAAAATTTGCAAGAAGAAAATCCGTTTTCTGGAGACGAGCTAACGTCCCGACTTTGGGAGCTTTTGACGGATTCTCCAGTGCATGCAGACGAAATCGCGGCGAAAAGCGGTCTTGACGCCGCGCGAACAATGAGCCTACTCCTTCAAATGGAATTGGCGGGATGGGTGGAGCAGTCGGCGGGAATGCGTTTCTCGCGCCGGGCGAGGCGGGGGATGCGGTAACCCGCTGGCCGGTCGTTTCTGATGGAATCCGGGAGTGAATGGAGCCGGTTGAATGGCAAGTTCTCTGGTAATTGTTGAGTCGCCTGCGAAGGCCAAGACGCTCAAGAAATATCTCGGGCGTGGCTTCGACGTGCTTGCGAGCAAGGGGCACATCCTCGATCTCCCGAAATCCGATCTGGGTGTGGCCATCGAGCACGGATTCGAGCCGACCTATTACGTCACCGAAGGCAAGGAGCAGGTCATTGAGGACCTGAAGAAGGCGGCGGAGAAAGCGGACACGATCTTTCTGGCGCCCGACCCCGACCGTGAGGGCGAGGCCATCGCCTGGCATATCCGCATGGCGCTGGAGGGCAAGGCCATCAGCCCGCCGCCCAAGGGACGCAAGAAGGCCGCTTCAAAGAAGGCGGAAAAGGAATCCAAGTCCACCCTTAAGGCGAAGAGCCCGAAGAAGGCCGCAAAAGTGGTGGCCGGAAAAGAGCCGGACGGTGACGGAAAGGCCGCGAGCGGCAAGACCTACCACCGGGTCCTTTTTAACGAAATCACCAAAAAGGCGGTGCAGGAGGCAATTGCCCATCCCGTTACGCTGGATTCAAAGAAATACGACTCCCAGCAGGCGCGCCGCGTGCTCGACCGGCTGGTGGGTTACAAGATATCCCCGATCCTGTGGAACAAGGTTCGCCGGGGGCTGTCCGCTGGACGTGTGCAGTCGGTGGCTGTCCGACTGATTGTCGAACGTGAGAAGGAAATCAGGGCTTTCACGAAGGAAGAATACTGGACGATTGGAGTTCAGTGCGAAGGGCCGGTGCTGCCTTCTTTTACCGCCCAGCTCAGCCGGGTCGACGGCCAGACCATATCGATTGATAACGAGAAGGCCGCCCGGGAAATCACGGACGATCTTTCCCGGACACCGCTCAAGGTCACGAAGGTCATCCGGCGGGAGCGGCGGCGCCAGGCCCCTGGTCCATTCACCACGTCGAAACTCCAGCAGGATGCGGCCCGGAAGCTGCGTTTCACGACGAAGCGCACCATGAGCATCGCGCAGAAGCTGTACGAAGGTATCTCGCTAGGGGACGAAGGGCTTGTGGGTCTCATCACCTACATGCGTACCGACTCGGTCCGTATCTCCAACGATGCCATCGAGGCGGTAAGGGGATACATCGGCACGAAGTTCGGGAAAGAGTTCCTGCCCGAGCAGCCGAACATCTACAAGAACAAGTCGAACGCCCAGGATGCTCACGAGGCGATCCGTCCGACCTCGGTGGACTATCCCCCGGAGAAGGTTGAGCAGTTCCTGTCCAAGGAAGAGTTCGATCTGTATGAACTGATCTGGAAACGGTTCGTTGCCTGCCAGATGGCCCCGGCCGTTTACGACCAGACCTCGGTGGAAATCACCGGCGGACGGTTCGGGCTCCGGGTGTCGGGTTCCGTGATGAAATCCCCCGGTTTCACGGCCGTATATAAGGAAGACGCTGAAGAAAAGGTCGCGACCCAGAAACCTAAAGGCGATACCGAAGTCGAGGAAGAGGAGGATAAGGAGAAAGTCCTTCCCCCGCTCGCTGAAGGCGATGTCCTGAAAACACTGGGAGTGAACCCGGAACAGCATTTCACGCAGCCACCTCCCCGCTTCACGGAAGCCTCCCTCGTCAAGGAAATGGAAGAGAAGGGGATTGGCCGGCCGTCGACCTACGCCTCGATCATCTCGGTGATACAGGACAAGGCATACTGTGAAAAGATCGAGAACCGGTTCCATCCGACCCATCTGGGCGAACAGGTGACGGAACTGCTCGTCGAAAATTTTGGCGAGATCGTGGACGTGAATTTCACCGCAGGTATGGAAGCCAAGCTGGACCAGATCGAGGAAGGCAACGCCAACTTCGCCCAGACCATCCAGGATTTCTACGGACCGTTCGAGAAAACTCTCGCCCATGCGGCAGAGCACATGCGGGACCTCAAGCGGCAGGAGATTCCCACGGACATCCCCTGCAAGCTCTGCGGCTCGAAGACCGTCATCAAGTGGGGCCGGATGGGGGAGTTCATTGCCTGCACCAACTACCCAGAGTGCAGTTTCACCAGTGATTTCAAGCGTCAGGCGGATGGCTCCCTGAAACTTGTGGACCCTGTGGAGGAATTTGGAGCCGAGGCCATGGAGCCTTGCGACCTTTGTGGCAGTCCTGTGACGCTGCGGAAGGGCCGATTTGGGCCGTTTATTGCCTGCACGAACTACCCCTCGTGCAAGTTCACCCGGAAGATCGTGAAAAAGGCCGGGAACCGGATGGGGGTCGAGAAGGTCGAAGCCTATCCCGGCAAGTGTGATCTGTGCGGCAAGGGGCTCGTGGTGAAACGGGCCTGGACCGGAAACCGGTTTGTCGCCTGCGAGGCATATCCAAGCTGCAAGTTCGCCAAGTCGTTCGAGATTGGTGTCCCATGCCCGAAGTGCGGCAAGGAAAAGGGTGGCCAACTCGTCGAGCGGACCACCAAGCGGCGGCGCATGTTCTACGGCTGTAACCGCTATCCCGATTGTGATTTCACCACCTGGGACAAGCCCATTCCTGAGCCTTGCCCGAAGTGTGCAAGTCCCTACGTTCTTGAAAAGTTCACAAAGACCCAGGGCCGGTTCCTGAAGTGTCCGAACCAGGAGTGTGATTTCGAGCGGGAACTCCCGGATGAGAACCCGGAAGCCGGTTCGGAGGCGCCGCTCGATGCGGCGAGCTGACACCCCGGTTACAGTGATCGGCGCCGGCCTTGCCGGCTGTGAAGCCGCTTGGCAGCTTGCCCGCCGCGGCATACCGGTGCGGCTCCATGAAATGCGTCCGGAGAAGATGACGCCGGCCCACAAGACTGGTCTGCCCGGCGAGCTGGTCTGCTCAAACTCGTTCAAGAGTCTCCGGACGGAATCGGCACAGGGTGTCCTGAAACGGGAGCTGGAGGCGCTGGATTCACTTGTAATGAAGGCCGCACATGAGGCCCGGATTCCTGGTGGAGAAGCACTGGTTGTTGACCGTGAGCGTTTTGCGGCAGGAATCCAGAAGGCCTTGTCTTCCGAGGATCTGATCGAACGGGTATCCGGGGAAATCACGGAGATCCCCGGCGAGGGGTACGTCATTGTTGCGACCGGGCCCCTAACGAGCGATGCTCTGAGCGCCTCCATGTCGGCGCTTTTCGGGGAGGCGCATCTGGCCTTTTACGATGCCATCAGCCCGATTGTGGATTCCGACTCGGTGGACGGCAGCCGATTGTACCGGTCTTCCCGCTATGGCCACGGGGGAGACGACTACTGGAATATTCCTTTGGACCGAGATGCCTATTACCGGCTCGTGGACCGGCTGGTTGCAGCGGAACAGTACCCCGAGAAGTCATTTGAACAGTTGCGGCCGTTTGAGGGCTGCATGCCGATCGAGGATATCGCAAGACGTGGAAGGGAATCGCTCCGCTTCGGGCCACTGAAACCGGTCGGCCTCCCCGACCCCACGACGGGGCGTGACCCCTACGCAGTGATCCAGATGCGCATGGAAAATCAGGAAGGAATCATGTGGAGTCTCGTGGCATTCCAGACGAACCTCCGCCACGGAGACCAGCAGGAGATCCTTCATTCGCTGCCTGGCCTCGAAAATGCCGAGTTCCTGCGGCTCG
>CAZSFB010000330.1:0-3839 GCA_964606035.1 uncultured bacterium
TCGAGATAGGCGGCTTTCACATCGGCCCGTGTTGCTGTCCGGGGAATCTCCAGAATCTGGAAATAGTCATCCGTATCCATCGTCTTGAACTTCTCGGCAATTCGCTCAAAGAACGGAAGCTGGGACGTGCGGCCAGGAACTCTCTGCGCCGCGGGCACATCGAGCGACTCCGGTGGCACCGCTGGCGGCGGGACGGAATGGCTGGTGACAATAACACCCGGAATATCCGGCGGCATGTCGGCAAAGGCAGCAACCGGACGGCTGGGCAGAAGATCACGGCGCACCTGTTCGCAAGTTTCTTCAGCGCCCTCTGGAGGCTTCTGTGCAAAACCGAGATAACCGAGGATATGAAATGTGTAGATCAGCCTGAGAAGTTGCTCTGGGCGTGGGGCGGCTTCAAGAACTCCGCGCAGTGTATGCCGTCCGTCAATTCCCTTGAGCAGGTCTGATTCGTCGTATTCAAGGCCAAACGGAACGAGATCGCCTTCAAAGGTCTGCCAGAAAACAGTCTGGTTGGCGAACGGTACCAGCTTTTTCTTGACAGTGTCGAAATCCATCCGCTGGAGGATCGCCTCGCGAAAGGCCCGCAACTGGTTCAGCGCCGCGGAACCGTTGGATGCCTTTTCGGGCACAAACACATACTCCCCGGCTGACCATGAAAAGCAGTTCTCGAACTTCTCGAACTGCTGCCGCTCCAGGGCG
The DNA here is from genome assembly GCA_964606035.1 of uncultured bacterium. Lineage (GTDB taxonomy): Bacteria > JAGRBM01 > JAGRBM01 > JAGRBM01 > JAHCIT01 > CAZMGV01. Next base: position 703 of record CAZSFB010000330.1, read on the forward strand.
GACTGGAGGTCGGCATCTGACACCAGACCCAGTTCCACCAGCACATCACCGTGACGCTTCTTCCGCTGCTTCGCGATCAGCCGCGTGTCATCGCACTGGTTCTGGGTGATCTTTCCTTCGGTGACGAGCATCCGGCCCAGCACCTCGCTGAGAAGGTTCGACTGGATTCCGGTCACCACTCCGCCGGAGAAATGAAATGACTTCTTCACCTTGGCCTTAGTGCAAGTCAGGGTGCCCGTCTGCTTTTCCCGGATAATTTTCCCAAGAACTTCGGCAAACGGAAGCTCGGTGAGTGAGCCGCGGAAGCCTTGCGCTGCGGAATCCGGAGCTGCAGATCCGGTATCCTCTGCTTCATCGGTCTCAGCCTCGTCCACGCGGGAGTCTGTTTCACCAGCAAAGAACAGGAGCCGGTCCCTGAGCAGGCCCAGATTGAGGGGTTTCGTCAGGAACTCATTGGCGCCGTATTTCTGGCGAGCCTCGTTCTGTACCTGGGAAGTCTTGTAGACGGCGCTCATCAGGATGATCGGGATTTTCTGTCCGCCGGGATGCTTCCGAATCGCCTGGCAGAGCTCAAAGCCTGTCATTTTCGGAAGCAGGACATCGGAAAGAACCAGATCTGGACGTTCCGATTCAAACAATTTCAGCCCATCAAGCCCCGTCAGGCCAAAGACAAGCTGGAACGGAAGATCCTGAAGGCCTTCAGTGATGACTGCCCGGATTACCTTGTCGTCCTCGACAACCAGTATTTTTTTGACGGAATCAGCCAACCGGCCCCAGCCCCCTGTGACCTGTCTCACGCAAAATTCAGAAGAACCGCCTTCCGGAAACCCTGGAGCGACAATGAAGGAAGTATATTAGTCGGCAGAAAAGCGAGTCAATCCAAAGATGAGACTTCAGCGTCGAGCGGGACCGATACCGCCGCCCAGCGAACCAATATGGTACGCGCAGAGCGGATTTCACGCAGTTGCGAAGGCCGGGAACCGTCCGTCAATGGACGATGCCTTCTTCCTCTTCCGTATCTTCTGACTTTTTGACAGCGGTTGCCACAGCTTCCACCGGCTCGGAGGCTGTATCTGAACCCTTGATGATCGGTTTTGGCTGCTCAACGAAGGCATGGGCGATCACCTCGTCCATCATCTCCACCGGGATGATCTCAAGAGCCTTCAGGATCGGCTTGGGAATCTCAACGAGGTCCTTCTCGTTCTCTTTCGGGATGAGTACCGTCTTGAGTCCGCCACGGTGCGCTGCGAGCAGCTTTTCTTTCAGCCCGCCAATGGGGAGCACCCGCCCACGGAGCGTGATCTCTCCGGTCATGGCGAGGTCCGCACGGACGGGAATCCGCGAGAACGCCGATGCCAGCGAGGTTGCCAGTGCGATACCTGCCGACGGCCCGTCCTTCGGTGTGGCTCCCTCCGGCACGTGAACGTGGGTGTCCGTCTTGGAGATCAGCTCGTCCGGTATGCCCAGCCAGGCGGCCCGGCTGCGGACGTAGGAGAGCGCCGCCTGCGCGGACTCCTGCATCACCTCACCGAGCTTGCCGGTGATCGTGATCCGGCCCTTGCCGGGAACTGTAGACACCTCGATCTGAAGCAGTTCGCCGCCCACTTCCGTCCACGCAAGACCCGTCGTGAGTCCGATCTGATTCTGTTCCTCGGCACGCCCGTAACGGAACTTCTTCACACCAAGGTGTTTTTCCACCTGGGCCGGTCCGATCTTGACCTTGTCCAGGGAGGGGTCTTCCACCACGCGTCGGGCGACCTTGCGGCAGATCGAGCCGATTTCGCGCTCCAGGTTACGCACACCAGCCTCGCGGGTGTAGTACCGGATCACATCAAGAATGGCCGTGGGGGTGAATTCCACACGTTCGGGATCCAGACCATTGGCGACGAGCTGCTTTTTCACCAGATGGGTCTTGGCGATCTCGAGCTTCTCCTGTTCGGTGTAACCGGGAATCCGGATTACTTCCATGCGGTCCAGCAGCGGCGGCGGAATACTCTGGAGTGAATTCGCCGTGGCTATAAAAAGAACCTGCGAAAGATCGTAATCCAGGTCCAGGTAGTGGTCGTTGAAAGTGTTGTTCTGCTCCGGGTCAAGCACTTCAAGCATCGCGGAGGCGGGGTCTCCTCGGAAATCCGACGACATCTTCTCGATCTCGTCCAGCAGGAACACAGGGTTCGACGACCCTGCCTTCTTGAGCGACTGGATAACCTTGCCTGGCATCGCGCCAATATAGGTGCGGCGGTGGCCCCGGATCTCGGCCTCGTCCCGGACGCCACCAAGACTCACCCGGACGAACTGGCGTCCCATGGCTCTGGCGATGGAACGCCCCAGGGAGGTCTTTCCGACACCCGGCGGTCCGACGAGACAGAGGATCGGCCCCTTGTTCTGCTTCACGAGCTGAAGCACCGCGAGATACTCAAGTATCCTGTCCTTTACCTTCTCAAGCCCGTAGTGATCCTCATCAAGGACCTTCGCGGCATCCTTTATGTCCAGCCGGTCGCTCGTAACCTCTTTCCATGGCAGGGACAGGATCCAGTCAATATATGACCGGACAACAGTCGCCTCGGCCGACATGGGCGACATCATCTTGAGCTTTTTCAGTTCCTTGGTGACCTTCTTGTGGGCATCCTCGGTGAGGAACTGCTCCTTAGCCTTGATCTTTTCCTCGAGCTCCTGGAACTCATTCTTGAACTCGTCGCGGTCGCCAAGCTCCTTCTGGATCGCGCGCATCTGCTCGTTCAGGTAGTAGTCGCGCTGGGACCGCTCCATCGACTTTTTCACGTTCGACTTGATCTTGCGCTCGAGCTGTACAATCTCGACTTCAGACGCCATCAGTTCGAGAATTTTCTGGAGCCGTACCGCGGGATCGATGATTTCCAGAAGCGCCTGCCGGTCCGGGAGCTTCAGCTGGAGATGCTGAACGACCGTGTCGGCAAGTTTTGCGGCGTCCTCGATCTGGCTGACCTGAAGAACAGTTTCCGCCTGGACCCGCTTGGAGATCTTCACGTAGCTCTCAAAGGTGCTGACAACACTCCGGCAGACGGCCCGGACCTCATTCTCCGGAAGGGCCGCGACCTCGTCCAGCGTATCAGCATGGACCTCGAAAAATCGGTCATTGGGCACGAATCGGTTGATCC
>CAZSFB010000331.1:0-1294 GCA_964606035.1 uncultured bacterium
ACGTAGAAGTCCACCTGGCGCCGGGCGTAGACATTGCCTGCACAGGCGGCGAGACCATAAGCACCCGAGTCATCGCAGTTGCCGCCGGTCCAGAAACTGGCATCACCGGGGGACCAGCCGCCACCACTGTTCATGTTCGCATAGGACCAGCCGGTGGGCTGCTCGGCATTGTAGACCACCACATGGGCCCGGGCCCGGCGGTCAGCCGTAATCCCTGCGTTTCCGGCTTTTCCGGAGTGATGGAAAGTCACATTGTTGATCTCGACCGGCTTGCTGGTGCGGTTCCAGAATGCCATGCCGGCGGCAAAATACGGGTCCGAACTGCCCCGGGAAATCGAGTAGTCCGCAATTCCGTCGTCCCATCGGGATACAAGGTCCGCCACGTTGTCGGGACCGCTCGCCCCGTCGCAGTCGTCAACAATACCATCGGGATTCGGCGTCCAGGCTCCCGCAATCGAGCTGGGAACACACGTGCCGCCAGAGAGCTTCGTGCGGACATCGAGACCGCTTACGCCGGAGCCGCCCAGAATTGGCTTGAGCAGTGACTTGAAGTCGGTCTTGCCGCCGCTTGTGCACGGGTTCGCTCCACCGCCGAACTGGGGCGGCTTTGTTGCAGACAGTGAAGGCACCCAGCATTCCGCCGACAGCGGGTTGGCACCCGTGGACCGGACAAAAGCGTTTGTCGTATTGATGGTGCCGACGATATCAAATACCGGGTCCACGAATGCCTTGCACTGTGATGGATCCGCCGTGGTGCAGGGGTTCGGCAGGCGGTTCAGCCGGGCATTGGAATCCGGGTTGAACGGGTTGATCAGGTTGTCCACCGACCGCTGAAGCGCCAGCTGCTCCTTCGGATCCTCGATGGCCCCCTCCCGCAGGAACGGGATCATCTGGGCGATCGGAGCCCGGCCTTCGACACCAAGATGCGCCTTGCCGCCGGTGGCGCCTAGCAGGTGTCCGATCGCGTCCACCAGCCCTTCCTGGATGGCAGGCTGCGGCTTCAGCGAATAGATCGCATTCCTCAGGCGGCGAATATCACCGTTCGAGGGGTCGTTGTCGATATAATACATGAGGGTATCGAGCAGGAGCCCGTCGGTGTCGCACCTCAGAACGTCAGCAATGATGGAGTCGAGGTCCGAGGCATCGAACCCTGGAATATCCGGATCGAGATTCAGGTCGTTCAGGATGGCGCGGCCGATGGAGCGGCCCGCACGTACGATACCGGCCCGCTGGCTGCTCACCACGGTGAACTCCACGTTGCGGGTCTGGGTCGGGAACGAACCGCCGTTCTGGA
>CAZSFB010000331.1:1304-3831 GCA_964606035.1 uncultured bacterium
GGGCCGTCCGGGTGCAGTAACTGATCGGCGCAGACGAGGATCGCCGCCGGTATGGGGGAGGAGACTCCCCGGTACGGGCTTATCGCCGGGATGCTGGAGAGGATGCCCGGATCGTCGATGGCGACCGGATCGATGATGATCCGGTTGTCGTCGATCTTCTCGACGATCTTGTACAGGTGGCCCGTGTGCGAACGCTTGTCGTTCGTTCCGGAGAACGTCATGCCACTGGCCGTTCCGTCCTCGCTACCGATGATGCAGGAACCGCCGGATACCGCGCTCCGGGTGCAGGTGATGCGGATATAGTCCGGATTGACGGTCGGATCGCAGGCCACAGACGCATCGCTGTAGGCCCCCGGCTTGCAATCGACAATGCCGCTAAGCGCTGACACCGGGTTGTAATCGACGAACATGCCGTTCGTGACAACAAGTTGGGCATAACCCTTGGTGGCAAAATCCCCGGTCAGTGCCGGCTGGCCGTTGCAGGTCGTTCCAGCCCTGCAGATATGGCCGGCGCCACGGGACTTCATACCGGCAATCTGGTACAGCGCGGGAGCCAGCGGATAGAGGAACGGCTCCTTGTTCGGGTTCGCCTGGCTGTCCGTCGGAACCGTGGAACCGTCAGCAGGCGAGACCATATTGTCGAGAGCATCCCAGAAGATTTCCCAGCCGTTTCTGCCGGGAGGCAGCCGCGGATCGAGATCCGGAGTGACCTCATAGAGATCTCCCAGGACTTCCATCATGGCGTCCAGGACCTCACGGTCAGGGCCCTCCTCGATCTGTGAGAACATGCCGGTGATGACCGGAGAACCGAAACCGAGCACTTCGATGTTCGTGAGGAACAGCAAGATCGCTGGGGCCTGGCCCCAGAGCAACAGGTTCGTACCGCAGTTATTATTCACGCAGTCAGGGTCGCAGCCGTTCTGGGTCTGGTAGAGACCGGCCGCGGGGTTGGATTCCTTGATGTTTGCCGTCCCCACGAACTTCACAAGGATCTTCTGGAGTTCATCGAACGCCTTGAGATCGACCAGAGGCTTGAGGCACGTGGTCCGGTCGATGGCGGAAATCAGCCGTACTTTCGTGTCTACCGAGAGGGTCTGGTTCTGTGTTTCAGCGGCAATAAAGCCCGTGCACTGAGGAGTCTGGGCCGGTGCGCCGAATCCCTCGGAGTCGTACCGGATGAAGGACGACAGGCCGCCAGTGAGAATACTTCTGGAGCCGAAGAGAGCGAAGAACAGGGCCAGGAGTTGCTCCTTGTCGACCCCAGCAGTGACCCCGAAAATTTTGTACGTCAGGTTGGCCGTCGGCAAGAGTGGGGGATCCGAGAACCCGCCCACGTCCGAGACCAACTGGTTCGCACTCAGCAGGAAATCGAGAGGAATATAGAGGCCCGCCAGGCTGAGTCCGGACCCGAGGTCCGTACCGATACTCGAACGAAAGGCTTCGTCGAGAGCCCTGAGCAGATCCGGCGAGTCATGACAGTCAACCGGCGTTTCCGGGAGTGCACTGGAAGACCACCCCTGCACGTCGGTCCACCAGGCTGCGGATCCCGGCGCCGGGTTGGTGGTTGTAGTGCAGAGATAGTAAGGGTTTGGCAGTCGCTGGTTCAGCCGGCCCTTGTTCAGGCAGTCGGTAAAATTGGTGGCCGGATTCGAGGTTCCACCACACTCCTGGCCGATCATTTGGCACCGGGGGTTCGTGTCGCCGACACCAACACAGCAGTTCAGATCGTCGCACATGAACTCGTCAAAGGGGTTTCGGCCATGGGTGCGGATTCCGACCATACCGCCGCCTGTGTTCGGGTGCATGTAATTCGCGTCGCCCGTCACCGGTACGTTAACCGAATAGGGAATCGGCCTGCTGGTGGGACAGGCGGCAGTGGTTGTTGCCGTATTCGTCCCGGTCCAGAGCTTTCCGTCCGAACACATCATGGGGGTCGGGAAGGCGCGGTCGGGCGGCCAGTTCTGGGACCAGCCGAGGGTACGATTGTCCGTCCCCTCCACATAGTAAGTGGACCAGTTCCGCTCGTTTCCGCCCGTCGGAATCGCGGCGCCGTCTTCGGCGCTGCCCGAGTTCACAAAGAACTTGAAATACGGGTCACGCGGACCCGGAACAAAGCGCCGGAAATTGGCTCGCTTGTTACCCGCCGGTGAATTGGCACCGGTATGGAAGGCCGACAGGGTCGGGATCATTTCCGTCAGTTCGTCTCGGGCCGCCTGGCTCAGTTCATCCATGAGTGTGGTGCCGAGCAGCTTCCAGAGTGAGTTCTGCGGATCGAAATCCTTGCCACGAACTCCCTGGCAGGCCGTAATTTCCTGGGAGGTGGGAGCGCGCCAGCCGCCAGTCCCGTTCGGCTTCACACAGGTGCAGCAGGCCGGCGGATTCTTGACGAACATTTCGTCAAAGGTGTCCAGGAAGCCGGCGAACGGCGTGTAGTGGAGCGAATCGAAGCAGGGCGCGGCCCGGCCGGTGCTCGTGCAGGTTCCCACCGCCTTGTAGGGGGATCTGGGCGAGGTGAGCAGGTCGTTCA
>CAZSFB010000332.1:0-3821 GCA_964606035.1 uncultured bacterium
CGAACAAAATCATCGGTATCAATCACGCCCTTCATCAGTACCTCGTTCTCGCCCCCACGCATACTCTCCCCCGCTCTCCTGGCGGCCTGAACCGGGTCCGGAACATCCACAACCTCAAACAGATCCGGATCGACACCTAATGAGCCGATTGTTTTCCGTACAAGTCCCTGATCGGAATAAATCACGCCTTTGGCCACCGAATCACCAGCAGCCCGTGCGAGTGAACGGATGGTATCCTCAGCATGGCCACAGACCGCCGCGACCCGCACCGGGGGCGTAATCCGGGTCTGTTCTGCCATCTGTTCAAAACGGGTGATCGGCATTTCTGGTTGTATCAGCCCCCGCTGGCCATACCGGCCTGGGTGACCGGTATCAAGTGGTCAAAGCGTTTCAGCCATGCGGATCAATGCTGGAGGTACCAGCAACTTTGAGGACTTTATCGATTCCCTGTTCAGGAAAATCTTGATTGGCTGGGATGTGGCCCCTTCAAACTGTCCCGCTGGTTCACCTTTAAGGTAACGGTTGACAGTCTGCACGACAAGCTCAACGCCCAGATCCAGATTGGGCTCAGCGCCAACGGCAGCCCCCGCTGAAACCATGTCACGGCTGGTGGCAAAGACAGGGATTGCGCCCTTGGGCCCCCGGGAGGACTCCATCAGTGCGGAGAACTTTCTCCCGCCACCTTCCAGCCATGCCCGGTCTCCTGCAACAATAACTGCGTTGGCATCCTTGAGAGCGGACGGATCCAGCGCGCCGGATGCTGCAGCAATCACACTGACCAGTTCAATGGACAGCCGCTGTGCATTCTCATCGAAATCCCTGAGAACCTTCTTGTCGATCCCATTCGTAACCAGCACAGCCTTGACCTGGCCGGTAAAAAACTGGCGCAACAAACCGAGAATTACCCGCGGGCCGGCATTCAGGCCCAGAGATACAACACCTTCATCCAGAACACGGCTCTCATCGCCCACGAGTATGGCGGCGGAACCGTTCTGGTTGATCTGGGCCCGGACTGCGGGCACCGGAGCACTGCCAGCGAACACCACTACATTCGGAAAATCTTTCTGTGACAGGGCTGGTCTCTGAAGGCTTTTCAGTCCTGAGGTCTGGGCAACTGTTCCCAGCTTGTCCTTCACCGCTGCCGCGAGCTTCTCCGCTGCTGCATCGCCCTGTTCAAAAATCGCAAGGACAGACGGACCCTCACCCTCTGACGCTGTCAGGCGGAAAGGTGTATTCACCGCCTTGTAGTAGCCGCTACCACCCTGTGCCGGCGCATTCCACAGGAAGTGGAGTTTCGCCTCGAAATGATATTTCCTGGCCTCCAGTCCACCCCATTGGGACAGCTGGAAACCAATCTCCGGCAACTGGCCTTTGATGGATTCAGGTGGATTGGATCCATCTGCCGAATCCATGAAATGGATTTCCTTCTTCAGCTTCCGCTTTTTCAGTTCCTTGTCCAGTTCGATCACGACGAATGTATTCAGGCCACGCCCCTGCATCATGAACCATTCTTCCGCACCCATCGGAATCTCGCGCTCACTTTGCGGCTGCTGGCCATCGACAATGGTACCTTTCGGCCTCTCCAGGGTGGCAAATGTCACGCCCTGCATCCGGTCGAAATCAACACCCACCGCGACGTTCAGGTCTTTCAGGAAAAGGTTCACAAGGCCGGGAATGGTGAAATCGACCGGAATATCCGCATAGTCAGGATACATCAGGAACGCCAAGGATATCGAAACCGCAGGCATCGGAGGAACCGACACCGAAAGCTCAAGCGTCCGAATCAACCGGATCGGCCCCACACGAATACCAGTGAGTTTCTGCGTGAATTCTTCCTCATTCCTTTGAATCGTCACACCGGCGGAAGTGACGGCCTTCAAACGGACCTTCAGCCGGTCAATGACATTTTGGGTCCGCCCTTCGTCACTCATCCGCTTGAATACGCCATAATTCAGGAGAAGCGGATACTTCTTGTCAAAACCAACATGATAGGTCTCTGAAGAAATCTTGTCGTTCTCTGCGTCATAGGAGATGTATCGGGCTTCATTCAGGCGGGGCGCAGCGCCGCCAAACGCGAACAAATAGACATAGCCCGTAGCCCCCGTAATCGGATCCGTCACCCGGATTTCGGCCGATTTCAGTGCGCCTTGTGGCCAGGCGGTTTTCGGGGCACGAAAACCCGCATCCCTGGCCAGGAACACAATCTCATCTTCAGAGTCGAGGATTCCAGGCGTGTCATCTTTCGTAACTCGGCCGGTATCGGTCACGAAAGTGCCGTCTTCAAGGCGCTCATCAACCTGGAATGAAATAGCACGGAAACCCTTTTGACCAAGAGCCATCACCCGTACCGACGAAATGGGAGACTGATGCAGACTGGCAGTGACCTGTCCGTTCAGGACCACCGCCTGAAGATAGCGGTTCACGAAATCGAATACCGGAGCCGACTGGGCACGGAGAGTGGCCGGCATAGCCAGCAATCCGGCCACCGCCACTAGCGAAAAACATACTTTCTTAAACTGAACTAGCATGTGCAAAACATTTCTCGAGGCTTTTCCATATGAAAAACCGGTGACTACGCCCATACCGGACTGTAACGGCCAAGACTATGCCAACCCTGCAGGTTGCTCAAGAAAAAAAGCTCCAATTTCGGTATCATATGCCAGCATTGATGATTCGGGAATTTTGCAGAAAATACAGGAGCTTCCGGGCCACAAACTGATGTCTGCGTCACTTTCCATACAGATCGTTTGCTGGAACAGCGCCCATGAACTGGCCGTGACGCTACTGGCCCTGACCCGGTCGACCTTTCAGGACTTTGAGGTTCTGATCCATGATAACGGTTCCACTGATACCAGTGCCGAAATAGCCGCCCGATTCGTCCGGGAACGGGAAGCCACCGGCAAGCGGTCCATTTTGACGAGGTCTGAAACCAATCTCGGTTTCTGCACCCCTAACAACCGCCTGATGAATCTTGCCCGGGCCCCCTGGGTACTTTTCCTGAATGCCGACTGCCGGCCAGAACCTGGTGCCCTGGATATCCTGATGCTGGAAAACGGGCGATATCCTGAAGTTGCCACCTTCGCACCGAAAATACTTGAAGCAGACGGGACCGGCTTCGAATCCAACGGGCGGATCAACGCATTTGGACTGGGCATGTTTGCCGATGGCCTGAACCGGGGTGCTGGTGCAGGCCAGCGGGATTCCGGTTATCTGGATGCTTTCCCCGATGTTTTCTGCCCGAGCGGTGCGGCAGGGCTTTATCGCCGGGACACACTGATTGAGGTTGGCGGACTTACAGAAAGTTATTTCGCCTACGGTGATGATTTTGATCTCGGCCTGAAGCTCAGACGTGCCGGCCATGCATGCCGCCGTGTACCAGGTGCGCGATTTTTTCACAGGGTCTCTCACTCGCTCGGTGCAGACAATCCACTGAAATACTATTTCGTGGAACGAAACCGCATCTATAACCTCCTGCGCCACTATCCATCCCACCTGATCGCCCGTTCCCCTCTCACAATGCTTCGGCGGCTGCCGGCCATTCCGAAAGCCCTGCTGACGGGCGACGGCCAACTGGCACGTACCAGCCGCAAAGAAGGCCCTGCCGGAATGGTCCGCACTCTGGTAAGTGCAGATTTCGACGCTTTCAGGCGTGTCCGTCAGTTGCTGGCAGAACGCGCCGCCCTGGAAGAAAAATGGACATTGGATCAAGGCCGGTTCGAAAGCTGGCTGCACGCCTACGGACTCGAAACCGCGGACGCCTTCCGCTAACCCGGCTATTTTTTCTGGGAAACCACGTTTGAGATACGGCTCTGGTCCATGAT
>CAZSFB010000333.1:0-3820 GCA_964606035.1 uncultured bacterium
CCCGGCGCCGCTGTTCAACCTGATGAACCACTCGATGACCAACCTCGCGGCCTGGATCAAGCCGTAATCGGCCACCCCGAACGGAGAACCCAAAGGCGAGAACCCACCGGAGCCGCCCACGATCATGGAACTCATACCAGTCAGCAATATCATCGACGGAACGATGTTCATCTGGACGGAGATCTGGCTGACGGTCGGAATCCTCGTGCTACTCCTCATGAGCATGTCGCCGAAGCTGGAGCAGCAGCGTGACCTGACCGGCGCCGTCGCCCTGACCTTCGTCGTCACCGCCGCCGGCATCCTCTATTACACGAACGTCCTCCAACGTCCCCTCCGGTTCCCCGGCCTTGCCGCTGGTCCCATGGACATGGGCAATGACAACCAGATGCTGTTCGTTGACGGCCTGGGAACCTTCTTCAAGTTCCTGCTGCTGTTCTCTGGCGGCGCAACCGTGCTGATCAGTTCGCGCTCGAAGCAGCTTCTGAAGAATTTTCACGCAGAATTCCAGGCCCTGATCCTCACACTCGTCATCGGCGGCATGCTGATGGTGACCTCGATGGACCTGCTGATGATCTATCTGGCGATCGAGTTTGTCTCGATCATCTCCTACGTGATGCCTGGCCTGCAGAAGGCGAATCCGAAGGCTGCCGAGGCAAGCGCCAAGTACATGATCTACGGCGGCGTGACCTCCGGCCTCATGATCTTCGGCATGAGCTATCTCTACGGCATCACCGGCAGTACCAGCATCTTCGATATCAAGGAAGCGCTCGTCGCCGGCGTCAACCGTCCGGCGGCCCTGCTCGGCGTCCTGCTGTTCATGTCTGGCCTGGGCTACAAGATCTCGATCGTCCCGTTCCACTTCTGGGCTCCGGATGTCTACCAGGGTGCTCCAACCCCCGTCACCGCATTCTTCAGCGTCGCCCCGAAGGCGGCCGGTTTTGGACTTCTCATCCGGATCGTGGACTCGATGCTCACCACCACGAACCCGCTGTCAGCGATGAGGTTGCCCACGATGGCGGCGACCGAGAGCCTGTTCCCCCCAGCCGTGGCCATTGCATCTGTGGCAAGCTGGTACCCCTTCCTTTACTGGTGTGCGATCTTCACCATGCTCGTCGGCAACCTGGCCGCCCTCGGCCAGAAGTCCGCCAAGCGCATGCTCGCCTATTCGTCCATCGCGCACGCCGGCTACATGCTGATGGGTGTGCTGGTGCTGACCCCTCGCGGCTACGCCTCGATCACGTTTTATCTGGCTGTATACACGGTCATGAACCTGGGGGCGTTTTACGTTGTCCAGCTCGTCGAGGAGACAAAGAAGTCCGACGATATCGACGCCTTCCGCGGCCTTCTCAGGACGACACCGTGGCTCGCCATCGCCATGTGCATCCTGCTGTTCTCGCTCACGGGACTTCCGCCGTTCTCGGGCTTCCTCGGCAAGTATTTCGTCTTTACGGCGGTTGTTGACGCCTATGTGAAGTTCAAGGACCAGCAGCTTCTCGTACTGGCCGTTGTCGGTGTGCTTACTTCGGTCGTATCGCTGTTCTACTACGCCCGTATCGTCGTCGCGATGATGAAGGGTGTCTCCTCGGATGACGCCCATGCCGCCACCCCTGGAGACGCCCACAGCGAGGGGCACGGACATCACCAGCCCGAACCGGAACCGGAACTCACCACGGTGAAAGCCGGTGCCTATGAATATGGAGTCCTTTACGCCCTGTTCGTCCTCCCGACGGTGGGGCTGATCGTGAAGTTCGATCTCCTGTCCCGACTGACCGACACGGCCGTGTACGTGTTCGGCAAGTAGGAGAAAACGCACACGCAGGTTGCCACCGGCGATGCCGGGGGTTACCAGAAAGAGGAGGACGGTACGCCGGAGCAAGTGCGATGGATATGTGGACGACCTACATACCGGTTCTGATCCTTCTCGCCATCGCGACCGTCTTTGTCATTGTGTTCTCCGTGGGCCTCCCCTGGGTGGCCCGAAAGACCCGTCTCCGTGTTCAGGCCCCGAACCTTGAGAAGACTTCCACCTATGAATGCGGAGTGGAACCGGGCAGCCCCGCACGGACCCGCTACTCCGTCCACTTCTACATGGTGGCAATCGTGTTCATCCTGTTCGACCTTGAGGCCATTTTCCTTTATCCGTGGGCGGCCCAGTACCGGGCACTTGTCCGGGAGTTCGGCATTATCATCCCGCTCCAGGCTGCACTCTTTATTGCCATCCTGTTCGTGGGCTTCTTCTACGTCCTCAGCAAGGGTGTGCTGGAGTGGTCGCACGAGGCTACCTCCGGCGAGGTAAAGAAGCGGCTGCTTGCCCGGGACCCGCGCCGGGTCGAACTCGATCCGCCCCGCGTTCCGGCCGCGGCCGGAACGGAGGTCCGCTGACATGGGCTCGCTCCAGAATCCAAAACTTCCGGCGGGCGTCTCCCCGGCCACCGAAGGCGACAACAGCTATGTGCTGACGAGACTCCAGGACGTGGTGAACTGGGGCCGCAAGTATTCGCTCTGGCCCTACCCGTTCGGCACCGCCTGCTGCGGAATAGAGATGATGGCGGTCCTGGGCGGCCGCTTCGACCTGTCCCGTTATGGCGCCGAGCTCGTGCGTTTCTCGCCCCGGCAGGCGGACATGATGATCGTCGCCGGCACCATCAGCCTGAAAATGGCCCCGATAATCAAGAAGATCTACGACCAGATGGCCGAGCCCAAGCGGGTAATCTCGATGGGAGCCTGTGCGTCATCGGGTGGTTTCTACAACAACTACTGCACACTTCAGGGCGTGGACGAGGTGGTCCCGGTGGACGTGTACATCCCGGGCTGTCCGCCGCACCCGCAGGCACTCCTTCACAGCGTACTGGCGCTCCAGGACAAGATCGCTGCCGGGCAGGAATTTGCCCGCGGCCAGAAGCAGATTCTCGTCGAGGGCCTCACGCACGCGCCGGCCCGGCCGCCGATGGTCTGCCGCTGAGACCAGGAACGGAAGAAAGAACAAGGCCTTGAGCGACACCATCGAACAGATCCGCAAGCTGGCCGCCGCAGGCGTCGTGGGTGAAACCACCACCGCAGACGGCCAGACCGTACTCCAGATTGCGCCTGACGCGATTGTCGAGACGGTACGGCACGTGCGTGACACCCTCGGTTTCCCGGTGCTGCTCGATATGGTGGGGCTGGACCTCGCGGGGTACGATCCCAGGGGGCCCCGTTTCGGTGTTGATTACCTGTTCCTGAATCCGGCGAAGCCCGAACGGCTTCGCCTGTCGGTGCGGGTGCCGGAATCAGCCATTACCCTCCCGACACTCACGCGGCTCTACCGGTCGGCCGACTGGCTGGAGCGCGAGGTCTATGACCAGTTCGGGATCCGGTTCGAGGGCCACCCCGACCTTCGCCGCATCCTGAACCACGCAGAGTTCGTGGGGCACCCGCTCCGCAAGGATTTTCCGGTGGATGGGCGGATTCCGCTCAGCCGTGCCGACACGCTGGATATCGACTGAGGGATTACCAGAGCACCACGATGGCAGAAACCACCACCAAGGGCACGGACGCAGGTTACAGCCTGGACCCGATCGAGAACCTCGTCGAGGTGAATATCGGCCCCGCACACCCGGCCACCCACGGCACACTCCGGGCCAAGTGCCTGCTGGACGGCGAGGTCATCATCCGGGCGGTCACCGAGATCGGCTACCTGCACCGGGGTTTCGAGAAGATGTCGGAGAACGTCACCTACAACCAGGTGATCCCCTATACCGACCGGCTGAACTACCTCTCGGCGCCCATGAACAACACGGGCTACGCCAAGGCCGTGGAAGCGCTCTTCGGCATCCAGATT
>CAZSFB010000334.1:0-3819 GCA_964606035.1 uncultured bacterium
CAGGCGCTTGTTCGCACCCGCGTCGCCCACCGAGTCGGTGTGCCCTGACACCTCGACCTTGCGGATCTGCGGGTTGTCCACAAGCACACGTGCCACGTCATTCAGGAGATCATTGGATTTCTCAAGAATGTCGGCCTTGCTTGTGGCGAAGTAGACCGGCTGAAGGATAATAATCCGGTTGCCTTCAACCCGGGCGAGTGCCTTGCTGCTCGGCACCAGCACGAAATCCGTCACGGTTTTCCTACCGGCCGATACCGTCACCCTTTTCGCCTGTGGTTCGTGGCCACCGGCAGTGGCTCGTACCAGATATTCACCCTCTCCGAGCTGCTCGCTGTATGCCGAATCCTTTGTCCCGGCCTTGCGGACAGTCTCGCCATCCTTCTCAATAGTCACGGTGGCCTCGACCGGAGCGCCGTCCTTCGACTTTACAGTGCCCTCGGCCGTACCGGGAGACTTTTCGGCAGTGGCTGCAGCGACTGGAGCCGGTGCGGCCGCAGGTTTTGTGGATGCCGCCTGTTCCTTCACGTCGTCCTTTGTTTGGGCAACCGAGCCAGCGTCCCGTTCCCGGTCACGTTTTTGGTCCCTCTCGGAATCCCGCTTCTTCTCGCATTTGTCCCAGTAGGTACAGCGGCGCATTCCGCGCTCATTGAGGGATCCGTCGTAGTTTCTGTAGTTTCCCGAACCCGCATCTGCGCATCCCGCGATCAGAATCGCCAGGACAGGAACCATAATCTGCTTTTTCATGCATCTCTCCATCTGTTTTTTGTGCCGTCCAAAATCCCTGTAAACCAACGGACTGGCACCCTGAACTTATCCGTTCATGCTGGCGTTTCCATGACGTCTGTCACAGGTCCTGCAAACAAAACTGGGCAGCCACCCTCAGGCCCATGAACGCCGTTGCCTCCAGGCGGACATTACCTACTATCCGGTGGCCCCATGCCCTTCCCCTATCAAGGTGAAGGGGAAAGATTCGAGCCCAACAGGAAGAATTCATTAAAAATTCCCGCCACAGAAAACACAGAGCGCGTTGGTGCAACAGAGAGTCAATACACGGCTGGACACGTTTCTGTAACCAACTGTCATAATAACTACTTGGAATCTGTCATAAATGGGGTTTCAGTTGCTTCGTTTTCGGCGTGAACCAGGCTTGTCTGGACGAAAAATGAAACCCTGCACCCATCGGAACTGAAACTGGGATTCGTGCAGGAACTGAAACCCGTGCCGCGCCGGGTCTCCATTGCCGGAACCGGGCATCGACACCGGCCTGTCTATTCCGACGACAGTCATAGACACGAGGAAGCGGTGACGGCCCTGCTCACCAGCTCCGAACGATCAGCTCCGATCGCCTGGCCGCCTTGCCATTGCCGCCGACGGTATACGTCACCCCCACCGTTTCGGTCCTGAACCCCGCGAACGGCTCCCGCATCTCCGGGCAGTCGTTCACCGACAGCAGCACCTTCCCCTGGCTTGTACGCATCGCCCCGGCGAGGGCCCGGTATTCGTCGATCGGAAACGGCACCCCGTAGTCCGCCGTCCCCCAGTAGGGCGGGTCCACATAGAAGAACGTGTGCGGCCGGTCGTACCGGCGAAGGCACTCGTTCCAGTCAAGGTTCTCGACCGTCACCTGGGCGAGCCGGAGGTGGCACGCCGACAGCTCCTCCTCGATCCGGAGCAGGTTCATCTTCGGCGGGTAGGTGGTGGCCATCCCAAAAGTGAAACCGGTGGGCTTTGCCCCGAAGCTCCCTTTCATGAGGTAATAGAACCGCGCCGCCCGCTGGATGTCGGTGAGCCCATCCGGCGGTGTCCGCTTGAGCCAGTCGAACAGCTTCCGCGACACCAGCGACCAGCGGAACTGGCGGACGAACTCATCCAGGTGATGCTGCACCACCCGGTAGAGGTTCACCAGCTCCCCGTTCACGTCATTCAGGACTTCGGCCTTCGAGGGCTCCTTGAGCCAGAAGAGTGCCGCCCCGCCCGCAAACGGCTCGACATAGCAGGTGTGCTCGGGGAACAGGGGCAGCAGGTGCTTCGCCAGACGGCGCTTTCCGCCCATCCAGGGGATCAGGCCGGTGTTCGGTCCCACGGTGGTTTCACTTTCAGGATTTGCTAGGCTGACCGTGATCTGACGTCAGATCGGGAGCCGTAGGCCGGACCGGTGTGTCCACCGCCGGATCTGGTGGCCCTCCGTGTTGCAAGCACGGCGGGCCGCTCCTCTACAACCCTGAACGGAGGCGGTTCCTGATTGCGGGACCGGTGTCGTATGGAGCTGAAAGAATTTGTCGCTGGGGCAATCGGTGAGATTATTGAGGGAATCAAAACCGCCCAATCGGATGTCGAAAAGGCGGGCGGAATTGTTAACCCCGGAGGGGCTTTTTTAAAAAATGGAGATACGGATCTGGGAACTGTCGAAATAGGGGGAATCAGATACCCCGTTCACGAATTCAACTTCGACATAGCAGTCAGCGCCGCCGACACAAAAAATACACAGGGAGGGATTGGAATCATGGTCGCTGCTCTCGCCCTTGGTTCCAAGGGCGAAACCCAGACCCAAAATGCGACCATCAGCCGGATTTCGTTCACAGTCCCGATCGTTTTTCCGCCAGGGAAAAATGCGGGATTTGCCCCAAAGAGCAATAACTATATAGCGGCTGGAAATCGGCAGTACAAGTGATAAGCAATTTTATATAATGTCCCGGCCCGCCAGCCGATATTGACCCAGGCCCGTGCGTTCCAGCTTCCCGGCCAGCTCCAGTTCGAGGCGGCGAATTACCGCCGCCAGATCGATCATCTGCTCTTCGACCCGCTCCATCACGCCCGCACCCCGTCCAGGAAGGTCCGGAGCCGGGCGGAAATCTCAGGGTTCTTCCGCAACTTCGCGAGGGCGTACTCGACGCGGCTGTGACCCCGGTTCCAGGCGGCCCAGCAGTCGCGGCACCAGTGGCCCTTCGCCCGTTCGGCCCGTGTGCCGCACGACGAGCAGACCGGCATCGGTATCTTCGCGGTGCTCAATGTCTCCTCCGCTGCACTGGGCACACCTGGTGAGCAGGCTCCCCTTCATGCTCGAACGTCCGGTCCCGCGGCCCGATGGGCTCCTTGCAGATCGCACAGGTCGATTCTTGCTGTTCCGGATTCTTCCACCGGATCAGCCAGCCCTCGAACGGCAGCCCGTGGGTTTTCCCGAACCAGTCCCGAAGCTCGTCCCAGTCCCAGAAGCCGTCGAGCCGCGCGAACGCATCCAGGGGCTCCAGTCCGGCGATGCGTCCAGCGACCCCGGTTCCGTAGATGCAGGAGTCCATCAGCGTGACCGGCTGGCAGCCGATCACCTTCACCGTCCGGATCAGCGTGCAGCCCTTCGTCCGCATGCCGGTGTAGAGCTTCAGCGTGTCGCCCGGCTTGCACGGCGGGCGGCCGTCCTTCCGCTTCGCCCGGATCGTCTGGCACTTCGCGCCGCTCCGGATCTTCTCGACGAACTGCTTCTGGAAATTCAGTGCCGGCATACGGCCCCCTCCGGGAACTCGTCCCACGTCCGGCCGTCGAGCACCCGGCCCGCCCGCTTCCGGCCGATCCGGCTGACGGTCACACCGTCATCGCCATCGCCAACGAAACTCCCGAACTCGAAAAGGGTGTAGTTTTCGGGATTCCAGTCCCGGTCGAAATCCCATTCCTTCCACTCGCCCCACTGTTTGAAGAAGAAAGGCCGCCCGGCCGCCCGGCACTGATCCCGCAGATTCCGCGCCCAGCCGGGGTGCATCGGCCGCGCCCTCGGCCCCGACTCGCCGCCGCAGATCACCCAGTGGATCAGGGCACATGCGCCCATGT
>CAZSFB010000335.1:0-3813 GCA_964606035.1 uncultured bacterium
CCGTTCAGGTAGGCGGCGCAGGGAAGCATCCGCTTCTGGTCACGCAGGTAGCTCTCGGCCATCTTGATGGCGGAAGCCGCCGGCGCGAAGTAGGCCGAACCGGTCTTAAGCAGATTCACGATCTCGCCGCCTCCGTCGGCAGTCCGCTTCACGATGGCGTCAATGCGGTCTTTCGTAAGGAGTTCCGTGATCGGAACGCCGCCGACGGTGGTGAACCGGGGAAGCGGAACCATCGAGTCGCCGTGGCCCCCCATGACCAGCGCAGTCACATCCGCCACCGAGACATTCAGTTCCTGGGCGATGAACGTCTCCATGCGGGACGAATCAAGCACACCGGCCATGCCGCATACCTTCTTCGTGCTGAAACCGGTGATCTTGTGGAAGACATAGACCATCGCATCGAGAGGGTTTGAGATAACGATGACAAAAGCGTTCGGACAGTATTTCTTCGCGTTGTTCGCCACGTCCGTCATGATGCCGGTATTGATCTTCACAAGATCGTCCCGGCTCATGCCCGGCTTACGGGGGATACCAGCCGTGATGATGAGTACGTCAGAACCTTCAAGGTCCTTCCACTCGGTGGTCCCGGAAAGCCCAGCGCTCTGGCCGTAAACAGCCGTGGACTGGAGGATGTCGAGTGACTTGCCGCTCGTCATCTTTTCCGTCTGGGGGATGTCAAAAAGTACCACATCGCCCAGTTCCTTCTGGGCCGCAAGCAGCGCAAGCTGGCCGCCAATGTTTCCACCGCCGATCAGTCCGATTTTTCTGCGTGACATAGCTTTCTCTTCCTCTCTGTTTCCGCGTACAAACGGACCAAGTCAGGCCTTCGCTTTTACGCCGCCGATAACGGAATCCATGTTCTTCACGATCTCGCGGCCGAACTCCGAACACTTGAGGAGCCTCGCCCCCTGCATCTGGCGTTCGAAGTCGTAGGTAACCGTCTTGCGGGAGATCGTCTTCTCCATCGCCACGGTGATGAGTTCCGCCGCGCGATCCCACCCCATGTATTCGAACATCATGACGCCCGACAGGATCACCGAGCCAGGGTTCACCTTGTCCTGGCCGGCGTACTTGGGTGCCGTGCCGTGGGTCGCCTCGAAAACGGCCGCCTTGTCGCCGATGTTGGCGCCCGGAGCGATGCCGAGTCCGCCCACCTGGGCCGCCGCTGCATCGGACAGGTAGTCCCCGTTCAGGTTCGGCGTCGCCAGCACGGTGTATTCCGACGGACGGAGCAGAAGCTGCTGGAACATGTTGTCAGCGATCACGTCCTGGATGAGGATCTTCCCGGCCGGAATCTTGCCGCCGTGCTGTTTCTGCACCTCGTCCCAGGTGACCACCTGGTTACGGAACTCCTTCTTCGCCACTTCGTAGCCCCAGTTCCGGAAGGCCCCCTCGGTGTATTTCATGATGTTGCCCTTGTGGACGAGCGACACCGACGGCTTGCCCTTGGCAATCGCATACTGGATCGCCTTGCGGACGAGCCGCTGGGTGCCCTTCTTGGTGATCGGCTTGATGCCGATGCCCGCTGCCAGGTCAACCTTCTTGCCCGAGCCACCCTTCTTTGCATTGATCTTGTTGATGAAGGAGATGATCTGCTTGGTTTCAGGCCTGCCGGAGATGTATTCGATGCCCGAATAGACGTCCTCGGTGTTCTCCCGGAAGATCACAACATCCAGGTCCTGCGGCCGGACCACCGGCGCAGGAACACCGTTGAACCAGCGGACCGGGCGCACACAGGCGTAAAGATCAAGAACCTGCCGGAGCGTGACGTTGATTGAACGGATGCCCTCGCCCACCGGGGTCGTGAGAGGCCCCTTGATGGCAACCACATATTCCTTGATAGCTGTCAGCGTGTCTTCAGGCAGCCAGGTGTTCGGGCCGTAGACGTCATTCGCCTTGTCACCGGCATATACCTCGAACCACTCGATCCGGCGCTTGCCGCCGTATGCCTTCTGAACAGCCGCGTCGAATACAAGCTGCGAGGCGCGCCAGATATCGGGGCCCGTGCCATCTCCCTCGATGAACGGGATGACCGGATCATTGGGAACGATCGGAGCCTTGTCCTTGCCGATCCTGATCTTCGAACCCCTTTTCGGGGGAGTGAGCTTTTTGTACCTGGCCATGGCGGTTGGGGATCCTTCCTGGTGTGATCTCGGTGGAAACGGTGCCCGGAAGGAAAACCGGGACGCGGCAGCTCCACCAAACGGCCCGCATGAGTAGCCCATCCGGGGCGGGAGGCCAAGGGGGTGTCAGTCGAGCACTTTGACGGATGCCAGACGGTCCCGGCACTCCTGCCCGGAGAAGCACCAGACCTTGCCGGCCAGCGTATCGCGGACATCGTCCCGGTCGTAAACCTCTATACGGTACCAGCGGGCACCCTTCACCCGGAAACTGCAGCGGAATGAATCCTCACAGGCGTGATTCCGGTAGCTCCTGCCATTCACGACGATATAGGGATCGGGAGGGCCGCCGAGAAGGTCCCACTTACCCCCGTCATCCATCCGGGATTCAAGCTGGACGGAAATGACGGCTACCTGGGGCGGCGTACAACCGGAAACCAGCACGACTGCAAACGCAACCAGATGCCACAGGCGAAATCTAGCGCTTTCCACCACGGCTCCTGCCTTTCGCTCCGGCCGCCGGTGCTCGCTTTGACCGCTTCACACGGGCCCGCGGCGGAGCAGGTTTCCTTCCCGCTTTACGGCCGCGGACAACAGCCCTTCCGCGCCTTCTGGCCGGAGCCGTCACTGGAAGCCCAGTCGCGACCCGTGCCCACTCCAGAAGCAGCGTACTGTCTTCCAGTACTTCGGCCGGAACCTCGTAGTAGTTTTTCAGGGCTACCTTGCCACCCGGCGAAAATGGCTCCATGCCGGCTTCCACATATGGCGTCCGGGTAATCTCATCCGTTTTCAGATACATTCGCCCGCCCCACAGAAGGCCAAAAAACCGGTCTTCCCCGTAAAGGCCGTAGCCGCCGAACATGGGCCGTGCCAGAAGGTCTGCCATGCCGGCCAGCTGGTCGAGCACAAAGTCCCTGAAAGAAGGCGTAACGGATGGCATGACTGGTCGGGTACGGAATCAGGCGGCGTCCCGGCCGCTCCCGGGATTGTCATCGGGCCTTCCACCTGTTTCCCGCAATTCCTTCACCTGAAGCCTGAGGATGGCCGTCTCCTGAAGCAGGTTTTTCACACGGTTCGTGAGCTGTGAAATCCGGATGGAGAAATGGATCGACAGCAGTACCAGGAAAAGAATGGAAAAAATGAAGAGTGTACTGGTGGAGTCCACAGCACCAATCCATTCGGTCAACGCCAGAAGCCATTCATACCGGAATATCAGGATCAGCAGTGACAGACCCGTGACGATCCAGAGCCAGGAATATTCGATCCGCATGGTCCGCCGGCGCACCAGTTCGGCCACGACCGCCAGCAGCACAAGCACCACTACCGTGCCGAAAACGGACTGCCGCACGGTCAGTCCCGTGGTCATGAATATCCCGGCCGGTACCATCACGATCTCGTATCCTCCGTCAACCGGTCCCGCCGCAGGACCATCAGGATCATCGAAAGCGTCATGTGGAAAACATAGTAAAACGGCCGAAGTCCGGCGTGCATGGAGATTTTCTCGGGCGGGGAGCCGTACATGACCACCGGGGTTTCGACGAGTTTCAGTCCGGCCCGGTGACACATGACGATGGCATCCCCGTCCGGATAATCGTCCGGGTAACGGTCTCCCGTCACGAGCTGCATCGCCCTCCGGCCATAGGCCCTGAACCCGCTCGTCGGATCACTCACGTTCCGCCGGATCAGCAACCTC
>CAZSFB010000336.1:0-3776 GCA_964606035.1 uncultured bacterium
GAACGATCGCGCGCTTCGGCACGCGGCAGGCCGAGCACCTGCACGGGACCCTCCGTCACGTCGGGGGCATCGGTGGCACCATAGGAGACCGCACTCTGGCCGGGCGGTGTGCTGGCGACAGTTTCCGTTCCATCGGGATAGGTGTCATCGGCCCAGATTGCCCCGGTTTCATCACCATTGACCGCTGCCGCCACGCGCCGGTTGAGGGCGGACAGCACGGCAGAGTTGAAGCGGGGGTTATTGGCCTCCACGGCCGCGGACTCGATGTCGCGGATCCGGTTCACGCTGGAGGAATCATACTGGGGCACCGAATCAAAGGTTTCCGCGAGGATCTGGATGCCCGGCAGCAGGTTCGTCACGAACCCGGACTCGATGATCTCCGCCGAAAGGTCGAACAGGACACCAGGGTCATCCGAGAAATCGAACCGGGGCGACACGGAGTTCGTGTTCGCATTCAGGATGCCGTCCCGGCCCGCCCGGGTTCCAAGCGTCCTCAATACCCCTTCCAGCGCGAGCAGGGCGAAATCGGTGCCGTCGTTGATTCCGTTACCTTCATAAGGCGCTGTCCAGTCGGTCTGGGAGAACTGGCAGT
The DNA here is from genome assembly GCA_964606035.1 of uncultured bacterium. Taxonomy (GTDB): domain Bacteria; phylum JAGRBM01; class JAGRBM01; order JAGRBM01; family JAHCIT01; genus CAZMGV01. The sequence goes on from CAZSFB010000336.1 coordinate 593, forward strand.
CGAAGGCCTCTATACCCGCGACACCCTGGTTGCAGGGGTAGAAGTCGCGGCCGTCCTGCACATTCGGCGGGACAGCCGGATTGCTGGCTGACAGGGTGGACAGCCCCTGGAGCGCGAGCAGGTTTCCAATGGCTTCGCGGGCATTGCCGTCGTTCAGCAGTGCCTGCACGGGGGTCTCACTGGAGAACCCGAACCCCTCCCCGCCGAGCAGCAGTTTACCGGCCATGGACAGCTCGCCGCCCTCCTCCTGCTCAATGACGACTTTCAGCAGGTTTTCAATCCGGTCAAACGGTCTCTGGCAGGACTGTTCGTCCGCGGTAGTAAACCCGGCCGTATTCAGGTTTGCACAGGCACCCGCAACGAGATCGACCTCGTTCAGGCCCGCCCCCAGGTCCGCCACCGACCGGAGAAGGAGGTCCAGGTAGCCGTCGCGCCAGACATTCGGGTCCAGCAACCGGCGGTTCACGATCACGGTGTCACCAGGTCCGGGAGGTGCCGCGAAAGGTGTGACCGTGAAGGTCCGAGTGGCGGCCACGTAGCCCGTGATGGTCTGCATTTCGCCGCCGAACCTGACGGTACCACCCGTGTAGGCGTCATCATTCAGGGCCGCGAAGCTGCTGTCGCCGGTGAACGACGCAGGGCCGCCTGACGTTTCCACCTGGCCCCGCACCTCAAGTCCAATCGGCGAGAATGCACCGAGCTTCATGCCGCGCCCCGGCCCGTAGTCCGGCGTCACAGGTGCCGCGCCAATACGAGCGCCACCGGAACAGCCATTGAACGGTTCGCGCATCTGGCGGATCCGGAAGGAGCAGTTATCCGCTGGCGGATTCGTCTGGTCACAGTCCGCAGCAAGTACCGCATTCACGCCCACAGGGTTTCCGCCGTAACCGTCATTGAAGACAACCTCACCGGACCGGACACCGGGCCGCTCGACGATCTCGGCACAGGTTTCCAGGTATCCATCCGGCTCGTCCGCCATCCGGACAACGGCACAGAGCGCTGCACCGGGTCCGATACCGCGGCCACGCAGATCGGCCGACGGACCGGTGATCTCGAAAGTGTCCCCCACAGATGGCGCCAGCGCGAAGGCCGGTGCCACCATCACCTGCGGCGGGTTGAAAACCGTGATGACGCGAGACTGGTTTGCAAGGGCACCACTCGTGAAGGTCACCAGCGACCCCACCAGATTCCCGCTGGAAACTGTCAGGGTGGAGCCATCGAATACAGATGCGGATACCACCGACGAAACCTGTGACGGGAACGCCGACATCCAGTTGCCGAAGAACGCCCGGCCGGTACCGGGGCCTGGCCCGTCGCTGTCCGCCTCGATCAGCCGGAGGCGAGATCCCGCAACCGCCACTCCACTGTTCACATTGGAACGCGTCTGCACACCGGGAGTGAAGGGATCGGTGTCGCCCACGAGCGGGTTGCCGTCCAGCGCACCACTGAAATTGCCGCGCCCGTTGAGTCCCGCCGCATCCGCCGGGCAATTGCCGGCCGTGGCTCCGCTCTGCGGGTCAAGCAGGGAGAGGATGAGGTCTTCCTGCGCATACAGAAGCTCGCCGCCACGGATGTCCTTCAGCGCATGAATCGGGTCTTCTTCGGGAAGGACATACCCGCAGGTCCTCGCCGCCCGGAGCAGGTCAACAAGCTGGTCGGTAATGCCTCCACCGGTGAGGGCCTGGACAATGGGGACAAAATCCTCAAGCAGGCCATCCGGCACCGGGTCGCCGTCGTTGTCGGGATCGGCGAAAACGCGGGCGGCCGCCGTACCTTTGGCCACATCCTCGGGCGAGAGGATCGAAGTGGAGCCGTTGATCGGCTCGATATCGTCACTGATCCGCGCAATAAGCAGAACGAGGTAGTTCACCGCCTCAGGGGCTGTGAGCTTGCGGATGTTCTTCAGGGCTTCGCGGAGCAGCGACTGCTCAAATCTCACGATTCCGGTGACACCGGAACCGACCTGGAACGGGCCATCCAGCTGGAAGGCAATGTCGTTCAGACGGCGCAGGTTCGAGAGCAGCCGCGCCTGGCTGTAGGGATACGGATAGCCCTTGTTCTTCGGGCATCCGGCCGCAACGTCCGTACAGTAGGCAAAGATGCTCGTCAGCAGGTCGTCTTCATCAAATCCGAACCGGGCGAGCGTGTTCAGTGCTTCGGACAGCTGGTCCAGACTGCGGCGGCTCACCGCCAGCCCGTCGCCACCCAGCGGCCCGCGGGTTCCCACCGGCAATGGACCCAGGGCCAGCGGGTTGCCGGGGTATTCGTCGATATCATCCGGCAGCGACAGCTCGTTCACGTCAGGATCATCCACGAGTGCATCCAGTGCCACCCGGAGGGCCGAGCGGTTCAGGTTGGCGGGATCTGGATCGGTGACCGTCAGCTCGTCGTGGATACCCTTTTCTCTCGGATCTATACCGAGAGATGACAGCAGCGGCGGCAGACGGGTGAGCAGGATCTCGACCGGGGCCGAACCATTGAAGAACGTCTCGTTGCACGCGACCGTATTTACCGTGCCGTAGACGGAGTCCATGTTGTTGTCGATGAAAAAGTCCGGGAATGACTGGTTCACGCCCGCCCGGCGGAACAGCGCATTCAGAGCCTCTGACGCCGCATCCATCGCCGTCTGGTCACCGGCATCCCGGATCTCATTACGGTTTGCGTCAAGATAGATCGCCGAGATCTGCGAAATCACCCTGAGCAGCGGCGGGTTGACCGTGAACGGGTTCGCCTGCTCCGGAGCGGTGAGATACGGATAGTTGTAGACGCAGGCGTTTCCGGCGCAGGCGCTTCCACGGCCGAGATCGAACCCGCCGTTATCAGCGAAGGCGGTCAGGTCGCTCACGCCGGTTCCCGGGTCCATCAGGTCCGCCAGCCGAAGCAGCACGTCCTCGATGCGGTCATCGCGAAGGATCGAGGCCACCGGCCCGAGAAGCTTCTCACCAGGGCTCCGGTCCGGCAGGGAACCGGGCGGGAACGGGATGCCGCGGGCATTGTCGTCCGGGTCATCAGCAAACTGCCAGAGCACCGGAATCACCGCCGCCGTCGCCGTATTCAGCGATACCTCCAGCAGGCCATCTTTCGGTGCATAGTCATACTGGGCGTTGAAGTTCATCGGCTGTGACAGGTGCCACACGCTGCGGAGCAGCAGATTGATGCGCGTATTCTGGCGGCGCGAACCAGA
>CAZSFB010000337.1:0-3148 GCA_964606035.1 uncultured bacterium
CTTCAGAAGGATTCTTCCCGACCACTCCACTTTCTGTTTCCGAGGCAAGTTGCGACCGCTGCCATTTGCGGCGCGTCTGTCACCATCAGGAAGTTCTGGCTGAAACGCGCAATGTGGACCGCGAGCGATATGGAGTTCTGGCCGAATGGAAGAAACCCGGTGGAAAGGAGGACAGCCAGTGAGACAGATGGTTCCGCTCCCCGAGCAGGAAAAGGCGATGATGCCCGGCCAGCACATGGGAGTAACTGCCGGCGCTGGTTCAGGGAAAACCTGGGTTCTCACAGGACGTATCCTCCGGATCCTGAAGGAGGCGCCGCCAGACGGGCGCGCCACCATGTTACTGCGGATTGTCGCAGTCACGTTCACCAACGGTGCAGCGGGTGAAATCCGGGACCGGGTACGAAAAGTTGTCTTCGAAACACTGGAAAATTCCACCGATGAAGTTGAACGGCATAGCTGGCTTCAGGTGCTCGAACGTATTCCCGACGCACGGATATCCACGATTCATGGTCTTGCATCCCGCCTGCTCAGGCAGTTCGCCCCGGACGGAGAGGTTGATCCCGGCTTCACGGTGGACGAGATGCCGGGAACAGACGAGCGTACGTCCGCTGACGCGTACCTGGCAGAGCTTCTGGACCCGGATTGGCGCGGCGAAGACACCGGTATGGAGACTGTCGAGGCCGCCAAGGCACTGCTTGCACGATGGGATGTATGGCAGATCGGACGGACGCTGCAGGCCTTCGATCGGCGGCGAGATGCACTGGAAGCCTGGGTGACCGGGTCAGATTACCCGCAAGAAGCCTGCACGAGATCTTGGGAGCCTGCCGGATACGAACTCCGTGAAAGCCGTGGACGGCTCCACCGGGCCCTGGTCACCGATGGACCGTACCGGGAGCATGTCCTGAAAACGGCCAGCGAGGTGCAGCGGATCCTTGCGGGCCCCGGCTTCACGGGTAAGGGAACCACGTCACTCAGGAAAAAGGGGCCGCAGTTCCTGTCAACGCTGATCCGGTTTTTGATGGAAACCGACACGGATGGCCACCTGTTCGACGCACTAGCCAACCACGTTCGCGGGCTCGGCAGTGTCAACTGCGAGGGAAAATGGTTCGATTCGCCTGAATCCTGTGAAACTGTCCGCAGGTTTTTTGATGATGTGACAGGGTGGCTTCCTCCGGTGGAGAAAGCCAGGGAGGAGGAGTGGCCGGACGTGCTCGCCGAAGCCGCACTTCCCGGGGAGACACCGCGTCAGAGCATTGACCGCCTCTACGATGAGGACCGGCGGCATTTCGCCACGCTCGCACACGGCTGGATCCACTGGCGCCGCCGCCGGGGACGTGGCGTGAGCATCCTCGATTTCGATGATCTTGAGGTCGAGTTCGAGCGTGTCTTGCGGGAAAACCCCGCCGCCCGCAAGCGGATCGGCGAGTCAATATCGCATCTGCTCGTAGACGAGTTCCAGGATACATCGCCACTACAGTGGCGGTTTCTCCGGCAAGTGATCGACAGTTTGGGCCCGGACGCTGACGTGTTCCTGGTCGGGGACGAAAAACAATCCATCTATGCGTTTCGCCGGGCTGATGTGACGGTGTTTGGACGGGCGCTGGACGATCTGCATGAACGTAACCTTTCACGGAAGCGGAGGGGGCCTGCTGGCAGTACCCGGCACAGCCTGAGGAAAAGTTTTCGCGCATCCCGGAATGTGCTGGCCTGTATTAACCGGATTTTTTCCATGGCTTTCCCTGGTGAGGAGGCGCTCGATTTCGAGCCTTCCCGGCAGGAGTTGGAACCTGTGGATGGCCAGACGGATCCTGGCGGCGTTGTTGAATGGATCGCAGACGCGGACCTCCGTGGACGTAGCCGGGATGTCGAGCAGGCCGAACTGGCCGCATTGGTGAGCCGCCTGAAGTCACATTTTGGTAATCCGCTCCCGGAACGGGGCGGTAAAAAACGGACACTTGGGTGGGGTGATTGCGCGGTGATCTGCCGGTCGCATCGCCAGATCACGGCTGTTGAGGCCGCACTGCTTGAGGCAGGAATCCCATGCCGCCGCCGGGCGGAAAAAGGTTTCTATGAGTTACCGGAAGTGACAGACCTGGTTGCGGCACTCTCGGTGCTTCATGCACCGGTGACCGCGGCCGACTTGCTCGCTTTTTTCCTGTCACCCCTGGCTGCTCTGCCTCTGGATGTTCCATTCGCCATGTCCGTGGCGGCGAATCCAGAGAGCCGGTTCGTATCGCTGGATCCGGCCCGGCGTTTTGACGGCTGGATGCGAGAAATGGACACGTCCGGAGGATCAAGTGCCGACCTGGAGTTTTTCTGCGGCTATCTGTTCGCACGCGGGCTGGCCTGTGCGGCACAACGATCCCGGGACGTGGCCACCGCGGTCTGGGAATCCCGGATAGCAGCGACAGTATCGGGACCAGCGGCCGGCTTCGAGCGCCTGCTGGAACTGACGGGCGGACGGGCGGCATTGGCTGCCGGTACCGGAGGGCCCTCGAGGCTCGCTAACGCGGAGAAATTTATAACCCTCGTCTACGAGAAGGAATACGAGGGATTGGATATGGGAGCGATGGTCGAATCATTCCGCCGGCTCATGGAACTGGGAGAGCAGGCTCAGGAGCCTTCGGCCCCTTGGGGTGACTCCGGTGACCGGGTGTCGCTTCTGACCATTCACGGGGCTAAGGGACTCGAGTTCGAAGCGGTATTTCTCCCGTTCTGTGGCCAGGCAACAGGCGGAGGGAGTGGCGACCGTCAGATCTATTGGGAGAAGGCCGGTAGCGGCATTGCACCTGTATTCGAGCTTCCCCCGGCGCCGGGCGAGGAGTTCCTGAAACCATCGGCTTTTCTGGAAGCCCGGACCGCCGCAGAGGCACGGGATCTCGCCGAGCAGCTACGGCTTTTCTATGTAGCCGCAACACGGGCGAAGCGGTTCCTCGTGTTCCTGTCGGCCGGGAAGGGGGGGGGCGTCCAGTATCTGAGATACGCCTTCGGCCCGGAAGCCCGGACGGAGAAAATGACGCGTGAAACTGGCGACTTCACGGTGGATATTCTGCCGCTTGGTTCGCTATCCGGCGGATCTGGCAACGGCAAACCTGCCACGTGGGCAACCATCAAGGCGCGGATATCGGAGGCGGAAAAGGCCCAGCCA
>CAZSFB010000337.1:3158-3771 GCA_964606035.1 uncultured bacterium
CAGTTGATCTGTTTCCGGCGCCGGCCTCAAGCCGCCGGCGGATCATTCTGGATTTCAGTTCGATCCGTACATTCCTTGATTGCGAGCTTCAGTATTTTTACCGTCACCGGCTCGAAATCCCTCCGCATCGCTGGTTCCGCCCGCCACAGGTGGAATTCGTGGATACGGTCCTGGACGCTCTGCCGGCTAATGTGCGTGGCACACTCCTCCATAAGGCACTGGAACTGGAGAGTGTCAGTGGGGATTTTCTCGACTGGGTGAAGCTGGAACTGGTGCGGCAGGGATTGGGAGACTCCTCGGGCGTCCTGAAATCAGTCGTGGACGCAGCCGATAAGGCCGTGAAGTTCCAACAGAAGATTATCAGCCCATGGCCTTCAGACGCGAAGGAAGTCCGGAGAGAATGGGACTTTCTGGCGAGGTTTTCATCCACCTCCGGACTCGACGTGGATATCGGGGGAGCGATCGACCTGTTTTTCGATACCGGAAGCTGCTGGGTGATTGTGGACTACAAGTCAGGCCGGACAGGCGGACAGGCGGGGGCCGAAAAGAAGCTTCGGTAAGAAAAATATGACTTGCATCTTGCTATCTATCGCTGGGCGCTTGGGCGGACCGG
>CAZSFB010000338.1:0-1535 GCA_964606035.1 uncultured bacterium
GTGTTGAGAGTTCCAGCCGCCAGCACCACCCGTGGTGCCTGAACCGACTCCTCGGCACCCGTCACATGGTTCTTGTACCGGACGTAATAGTCTTTCCCGATTTTGCCGATCGTAACAACCTCGCAGAGCGGACGAATCTCTGCGCCATTTTTCAGTGCCAGGGGCAGATAGGTCAGGTCCATCGTCGTCTTCGCTGTCACATCGCAACCGGCCACGCACATGCCACAATGGTTACAGGACGTCTGGGTAACACCGGCGACGTTCTGGATTTTCTCTGGGGAGTTTGCACTCCTTCCCCAGACAACGGCGATGTCCGGGTATTTCACTTCGCCTTGCCCGCTCTGGCGGGCCATTCGTTCGAAAATCTCGTTCTTTTCGGGCCGGTCCGGCATCGGTACCGGCCGGAGCATATCCCGTACCCGCCCAAAGTAGGGGTCCATTTCGGACGCCGTGATCTCGTCCGGATAGTTCTCCCAGTGGTCGGCCTCGGGCCGCTCCATGATGCTCGTATAGATCAGCGATCCGCCGCCTACGCCGCTGCCGGTAATGACATCAAGGTTCCGGAAGGCATGATATTCATACAGTCCGTCCGCATTCAGAAGAATATTCCGGGATCTTTTACCCTTTGCCCAGCGCACCGATCGGACCGCCTTGCGGAACCCGGAGAGCGTCCTCGGGAACTCCCGGTGGCTGGCCGCATCCGAACGCCCCCGGCCGCCGGTACCCCACCAGGGGCCACGTTCGATAACAAGAACCTTCAGGCCCTTTTCGGAAAGCCGGGCAGCCGTAATTGAGCCGCCAAAACCGGAGCCGATCACAATGGCATCATAACTGTTCATGGGCATGGAATATTCCCTCCGGATGAGGAAAGCATAGCCCGTGACGCACCTGAAGAAACTTCCCGGCTGATTTTCAGGTCTTGCCACCGCTCGACGGCAGCGAGCGGGTACGGAACAGGGCGTGGAGGCCGAACCTTGACGCCTGGTGCATCAGTTCCTCTGAGGTCATATCCAGCTTCCCTATGGCCCATCGGTAAAGGAGCTTCTCGGACCCCCCGAGCATCATCACGGCGGCGATTTCAGCATTCACGTCTGTATGGATAAGACCCTTCTTGCGGGCGACCTCGAAATACATCGATGAAAGCTGAGTCAGCCGGTCATAAAACTGGTCGATTTTCTCGTCGAAACCGAGCCCGGAACCCTGGGCTTCACGGAAAAAAATCTTCACAAGATCCCGGTTTTCGTCAAAAAATTTCACAAGCGGACGCGAGATCCTCTCGATGGACTTCTCGATGTCCTCCACCGAGCGGAACTCGCTCTGGGGCTCTCTTATCGTGAGGAGTTTCACCGTCGCCGACAGCATCTCGTCCATGATGGCAGAGAACACATGCCGCTTGTCATCGAAATAGAGATAAAATGTCCCTTGCGCGATCCCCACAGCCTTAACAATGTCGGAAACGTTCGTGGAGTGAAAACCCTTCTCTGCAAATATCTTCTTCGCGGCATTGATGATTGCCCGGCGGCGTACTTCCTTGC
>CAZSFB010000338.1:1545-3724 GCA_964606035.1 uncultured bacterium
GGACCGGGCCTTTTCATCTTTCTTTCTGTCGGTGGTGGCCGGAGCCTTGGGTGCTGCTGTCATAGGTGTCCCAAGGTATGGAAGCAGCCTCCCCGCCGTCAAGTCGGATTGCGTTAGAATACCTCTTATATAGGTTTTCGGATCAGCTTGCCTTCTTCCGGGTCGCCTTCGGCTCCCCGGTGGCACTCGCCGGATTCCGGCTGACAAAGGTCAGATCTCCGCCCGGGTTCACATCCACCTCGACCATGGAGCCGTCACCAATCTCGCCAGACAGGATTTTCAGCGCCAGGGGGTCAATCACTTCACGCTGGAGTACCCGCTTCAGGGGCCGCGCACCATAGGCCGGGTCGTATCCCCGCTCCGCTAGCACATTCTTTGCCTTTTCAGTCAGCTCAAGTGTGATTCCCCGCTCGGCGAGTCGTGCAGCCAGGCTCTTCAGCTGAACCTCGATGATACTTCCGATCTCTTCGCGGCCAAGGCCACTGAAGAAGACGATATCGTCAATCCGGTTCAGAAACTCGGGCTTGAAGGTGGCCTTTAACGCCTCTCCGGCCTTCCGTTCGGCCTCAGCCATGTCGCCCGACTGGGCCGCCTCAAGAATGAAGCTTGATCCCACGTTGGAAGTCATGATGAGAACCGAGTTCCGGAAGTCCACCGTGCGGCCCTGCCCGTCCGTAAGCCGACCGTCATCCAATATCTGGAGAAGAACGTTGAACACGTCCGGATGGGCCTTTTCTATCTCGTCAAACAGCACAACCGAATACGGTCGCCGACGCACGGCTTCCGTGAGCTGGCCACCCTCGTCATAGCCCACATAACCCGGGGGGGCGCCGATCAGACGCTGAACGGAAAACTTCTCCATGTATTCGGACATGTCGATGCGAACCATCGCCTGCTCAGTGTCAAACATGAACTCCGCGAGCGCCCTTGCTGTCTCGGTCTTTCCCACACCGGTGGGCCCCAGGAAGATGAATGAGCCGATGGGTCGGTTCGGATCCTTAAGGCCCGCCCGCGAGCGACGCACGGCGTTCGATACAGCCACAATTGCCTGCCTCTGGCCGATGACCCGCTCGCCGAGCCGGTCTTCCATTTTCAGAAGCCGTTCCCGCTCTCCTTCGAGCATCTTGTCCACCGGAATGCCGGTCCAGCGAGCCACAACCGCCGCGATTTCCTGATCGGTCACTTCCTTCTTGAACATGGAACCCTTGGCCTGCCCCTGGGATATGGACTGCTCCTTCTCTTCAAGCTCAGTTTTAAGCTTCGGCAGTTCTCCGTATTTGATCTCGGACGCCCGCTGCAGGTCCCCCGCCCGCTGGCGGCGTTCCAGTTCCATTTCAAGGCCGCCGATCTTTTCCTTGAGCTCGGAGAGCCCGGTCATGGAGCTCTTCTCGCTCTCCCATTGCGCACGCATCCGCTTGGACTGCTCGCGCAGGTCAGCGATCTCGGCCTCTAGGGCAGCCAGCCGCTTCTTCGAGGCGTCGTCGGTCTCTTTCGCCAGCGCCTGCTTCTCCAGTTCAAGCTGAATGAGTTTCCGGTCCACGACGTCAATCTCGGTCGGCACAGAGTCCATCTCGATACGGAGCCGGGAGGCAGCCTCGTCGATCAGGTCGATGGCCTTGTCGGGCATGAAACGGTCGGTGATGTAACGGTTCGAAAGCTGTGCCGCCGCCACGATGGCCGAATCCTGGATTCTGACCCGGTGGTGGGTTTCGTATTTTTCTTTCAGGCCGCGGAGGATCGCAATGGTATCCTCCACCGACGGCTGCCCCACAAACACCGGCGCGAACCGGCGCTCCAGAGCCTTGTCCTTCTCGATGTATTTTCGATATTCATCGAGTGTTGTCGCGCCTACGCAACGCAGTTCACCGCGGGCCAACATGGGCTTCAGCATGTTCGAAGCGTCCATTGACCCCTCGGCCGAGCCCGCCCCCACGAGCGTGTGCAGTTCGTCAATGAAGCAGATGATTTCGCCGTTGGAGTCGGCGATTTCCTTGAGGACAGCCTTCAGCCGTTCCTCAAACTCGCCCCGGTATTTGGCGCCAGCCACAAGGCCGCCCAGATCCAGCGCGATCAGCTTCTTATCCTTCAGACCTTCGGGAACGTCACCCGTCACGATCCGCTGGGCGAGCCCCTCGACGATGGCCGTCTTGCCGACGCCCGGCTCGCCGATCAGCACCGG
>CAZSFB010000339.1:0-3717 GCA_964606035.1 uncultured bacterium
GGAGCAAACAGCCCCATCGCATTGGAGCCGCCGCCAACACAGGCAATGCAGAGGTCCGGCAGCCGTCGGTGTTCCACCTGTTCAAGCTGTTCCATGGTCTCCCGGCCGATCACCGCCTGAAACTCCTTAACGATAGAGGGATAGGGGTGCGGCCCGGCGACGGTTCCGATGACATAGAAGGTGTCACGGATGTTGGTGATCCAGTCGCGGAGCGCCTCGTTCAGGGCGTCCTTGAGGGTCTGGGTTCCGCTGGTCACGGGGACGACTTTCGCACCGAGCAGTTCCATGCGGGCCACGTTCAGCGCCTGCCGGCGGGTGTCCTCAAGTCCCATATAGACAATGCATTCAAGGCCAAAGAGGGCGCAGACGGTGGCGGTCGCAACGCCGTGCTGGCCGGCGCCGGTTTCGGCAATGATCCGCTGCTTGCCCATGCGGCGTGCCAGCATCACCTGGCCCATGACGTTGTTGATCTTGTGCGCGCCGGTGTGGTTAAGGTCCTCGCGTTTGAGATAGATCTTCCCGCCACCGAGACGCCGGGTCAGGTGTTCGGCATGATAGAGGCGGGACGGGCGTCCCACGTAGTCCTTCAGCCAGCGGTCGAGTTCGGCGCGGAATTCCGGATCGTCCTTGTACCGGTTGAACGCCTGTTCCAGCTCGTTCACGGCGGGCATCAGGGTCTCGGCGATATACTGGCCGCCGAACTGCCCGAAGTGGCCCTTGGGTTTCAGCAGGTCCGCTGGCATGGGCATGATGGGGATAGCCTCCTGGCGACTGCGGCGGGGATGGTTACAGGAACCGCTCTGCCCGCAGAATCCGGAACAGTTCGGTGATTTTCACCGGATCTTTTTTCCCCGGTGACTTTTCGACGCCGGAGTTGACGTCAATCGCCCAGGGATCGGCGGATTCAACCGCCTCTATAATGTTTTCCGGGGTGAGTCCACCAGCAAGCACCATGTGCCGCTTCGACCGGGCGAGACGGCTGCGCGCCGCTTTCGCCAGCGTGGCGGGAATCCGGGTGCCGGTTCCCCCCTTCAGGGCGTCTGACCAGGCGTCCACGAGCACGGGTCCCGGGAAGAGGTCCAGCCGGTCGAGATCGCTCCGGCTACGGATCTGGAGTGCCTTGTAGGCCCGGCGGCCGAACGCCTCGACCAGTTCAGGGGGTTCGTTCCCGTGAAGCTGGGCCAGATCAATTCCGGTGTCCTCCATCAGCTGCCGGATCTGCCGTTCCGTGGAATCAACAAAAACCCCGACCGCAGTGGTAAAAGGGGGTAGCGAGTTCACGATCTCACGGGCCGTTTCCGGACGTACGTATCGCGGGCTTTTCGGGTAAAAGATCATGCCAATGGCATCAGCTCCCGCGTGGACGGCCGTCAGGGCGTCCGCCGGGGTGGTGATGCCGCAGATCTTCACCTTCAGGGCGCGGCGTGTTGCACGGGAAGACGGCATTCGTCCAGTAGCCTCCGTAGTCCGGCACCGGGGTCCGGCACCCGCATGAATGTTTCACCGATGAGGAATCCGCCCGCGCCCCTCGCGGAGAGCCGGTCCAGCTCGTTCCCGTGAGCCAGTCCGCTTTCGCTCAGCACACGGACGGTCCGGGGGACATGGGGGAGCAGGCGCTCCGTGACAGTCAGGTCGGTGTGAAAGGTTTTCAGGTCGCGGTTGTTGATGCCGAGAAAGTCGCAGCCGCAGTGGAGTGCCCGGTCCAGCTCGTGCCGGTTGTGGACCTCGACAAGTGCGTCCAGCGAATAGGACCGGGCAAGGGCTGAATAGTCCCGGATCTGTTCATCCGGCAGGATGGCAACAATAAGCAGAATGGCGCTCGCCCCGGCCAACCGCGCCTCGGGGATCTGGTAGGGATCAATGATAAAGTCCTTGCGGAGGCAGGGAAGCCCTGATGCCTGTGCTGCCTGTGTCAGATAGTCGAGCCGGCCCTGGAAGAAATCCTCTTCGGTCAGCACAGACAGGCCGGCAGCACCCGCCTTGGCATAGGATTTGGCGATCCGGACCGGATCAAAGTCGGTCCTGAACACTCCCTTGGACGGTGATGCCTTCTTGATTTCTGCCAGAACCGGGCGGCGGAGGGAGTGGGGAGCCGTTTCGACCGTTTCAAACCGGGTAGCGAGGGGTGGCGGTTCCGGGGTGGCCCTGGCAAGCTGCTCCAGCTCGGCCAGCGGAAGACGGTTCATAGTCTCCCGCAGCGTGACCTGCCGCCTGGCGACGATCCGGTCGAGGATGGTTTCATCCGCCACGGGAAATCTCTCCGAGCCGTTCGAGGGTCTTGGCCGCCTTGCCGGACCGGATCCCATCGAGTGTGAGTTCGAGCCCCTGTTTCAGGTCCCGCGCCACTCCGGCAAGCCAGAGAGCAGCAGCAGCATTCATGCGGACCACAATGGACCGCGGTCCGCCATCCTTTCCAGTGAGTATGTTCCGGGTGATTTCGGCATTTGCGGCCGGGTCGCCGCCTTTAAGGTCTTCCGGGCGGCAGTAGTCGAAACCGAGGGCTTTCGGATCCAGCACACCGCCCCGGATCTCGCCGTCCGGTTCCAGCGAGACGAAATCCGTGGCGGTGGTAAGCGTGATCTCGTCGAGTCCGTCGCGGCCATGAACGATCATGGCCCGTTCGCAGCCCAGTTCCCGGAGCGACTGTGCAAAGAGGTGCATGAGCTCCGGCGCATAGACGCCAATCAGCTGGCGCCGGGCGCCAGCCGGGTTTGAGAGCGGACCGGCAAGATTGAAGATGGTTTTCACGGCGAGGGATTTTCGAACCGGCCCCACGGCCTTCATGACCGGGTGATGGGAAGGGGCAAACAGGAACCCGATGCCGGTTTCCTCGACAGATTTGCGGACCCGTTCCGGCGGGGCGGAGGTGTCCACGCCGAGGGCTTCCAGGACATCGGCCGAGCCGGACTTCGAGGAGGCGGCACGGTTGCCGTGCTTGGCTATTTTAGCCCCGCAGGCGGCGGCGAGAATTGCCGCGGTGGTGGAAATATTGAACGTGCCGGAGGCATCACCGCCGGTTCCGCAGGTATCAATAAGGGGTAAGGTAACAGAAGGCTCGATCCGGACCATTCGTTCCCGCAGGAACCGGACAACCGCGACGAGTTCCTCCACAGCCGTCCCCCGGGAGGCGATGCCCATAAGGAGGCCACCAATCTTCTCCGGCGGGGTGGCCCCGGAGGCTATTTCCTCCAGCGCCGCGGCAAACACCCGGGGGTCCAGCGTTTCGCGGCGGGAGAGTGCGCTCAGTGCTTCGGCGACGGACATTGGGGAACCCTTTTCTGCCTTTCTTAAATGGTGTGGATAACCTGTCACGGGCAGTTTCTTGACACTTTTCGGCCGGGACGGTAACCACCGTCCATGTTTGGTCTGAAAAATCCCCTCCGACAAGACGAACCCCAAAAACAGGCTGATTTGCGCGGCGTTCCCGGCGATACGCGGGAGGTGTGGTCATGAGTGATGGCAGGCCAGAACTTGCCCTGACGTTCGATGATGTTCTTCTGGTCCCCCAGATGAGCGAGATCCTTCCTTCGTCCGTGGATACTGGCACCCGGCTCACCCCGGAAATCACCCTGAACATCCCGCTGGTTTCTGCGGCGATGGATACCGTCACCGACAGCCGGATGGCCATCGCGATGGCGCGCGTCCGGGGTCTCGGTTTCATCCACAACAATATTACTCCCCATAAGCAGGCCGCCCACGTCGCCCGGGCAAAGAAAA
>CAZSFB010000340.1:0-3702 GCA_964606035.1 uncultured bacterium
CGGTTGTTCCGTGGGGCCGGGAAATCCGGCGGAGCGTGGAATTGCGGCCTCCATCCACCTCGATCCTTCCACCGGCATCAGACTTCGGGGGACGGCTTTCGATGGCGAACTCCGATACCGACGCAATGGAGGGAAGCGCCTCTCCGCGGAAACCGTACGTACGGATCGTATGAAGATCCTCGACACGACGCACTTTGCTGGTCGCATGACGTTCCAGGGCAAGCGGCAGCTCTTCCGCCGGAATGCCGGAACCATTGTCCACTATCCGGATCAGTTCCTTTCCGCCTGCCCCAAGCTCGATGTCGATCTGCGTCGCACCCGCATCCAGCGCATTTTCCACCAGCTCTTTAAGTGCGCTGGCGGGGCGCTCGACCACCTCGCCGGCGGCGATCTGGCTGACAACCGTATCTGGGAGCCGTTCGATGGGCATCGGGAGACAGCCTAGCCCAAACCGGCGGGCCGCTCCACGGAATTACTGCTGGAAACGGCAGCGGGGCACTCAGGGGATTTCAGGCGACGGCGGTATCTCTTCGGGACTAGCCGGACCGGAAGGAAGTGGCGGAGGCTCCTTGTCCAGTGTCAGATCCGGGGCGTTGGGATCCGGCACCGGCTCTTCCGGAATGGGATCGGCCTTCACGCGGTTTGCCGGATCCTGCTTGTCCCGTTTCACCGGCGGCAGTGCTGTTTTCGGCTTCTCGGGAGCGGGCACCGGTTCCAGTGCCGCCCCCTCGCCCACCGGTCCCAGCGGCGGCGGAAGCGGTTTCGTGCTGTCCGGCACTATTCTCAGCGTTGCTTCTTCGTCCTCGACACGTTTCTGCGCAGCCTCGCGCCGGCCGGCCTCCTGACGCTCAGCCTCAAGCTGAGCTTCCGTCTTCGCGGTGCTCGGGAGCTGGGAAGCGAACCTGAATGTGTAGATGATCCGGGTCGGCGGGCAATCACACTCCGCAAACTCGAGATTCCGGACCAGGTGCATGAACTCCTCTTCGAAGTCCTTGTAGAGATAATCACGCTCGACAAGATTCACCTTGTCCACTTCGCCATCGGGGGCAATGAGAAGGTCCACCCGGTAGGAGTTAATATAGTGCGGGTAATCGGCCTGGACCCGGAAATAGAGATCCCGGAATGGCTGTGCCTGGGCCTGTATCTGTCTTTCGATGGCCTCGAAGCTCCGGGGGCCGGTGATGTGTCTCGAATAAGGGGTGACGATCTGGATCTCGCGAGATGCACATGCCGGGACCCAGAAGGCCGCAGCCATCATGCCCGCCATGATTCCACGGCTCCAGGCGCGACTAAAGTAACTTACTTCATTCACAGTGCGCATGGTGCCCCCTGATCGGTTTACCGTCAAGACCGTCTTGTCCGAATGAGCGGGTTTTAATTCCGGCCGGCTTACTTGGCCTTCGTTTCGGCGGGTGCCTTCTCGGCCTTCTTTCCAGCCTCGATGACACGGATCTTGTTGATGATCACCGGTTCCAGTGGCCGGTCACGCGGATCAGTTGGCTCGGCCACGATCTTGTCCGTCACTGCCTGACTCCTGGGATCCGTGCAGTCACCAAAGATCGTATGGCGGCCCGTCAGCCACGGCGTCGCTTTCACGGTAATGAAGAACTGCGATCCGTTGGTGTTAGGGCCCGCATTGGCCATGGCGAGCAACCCCGGCCGGTCAAAGCTCAGGTCCGGGCTGATTTCGTCCTCGAAGCGGTAGCCTGGTCCACCCGTTCCGGTGCCCAGCGGATCACCACCCTGGATCATGAAATCCCGGATCACCCGGTGAAACAGCGTCCCTTCATAAAGGGACTTGCCCTTCACCTTCTGGGCGGAACGGGGATCGGTCCATTCCTTCTTGCCGGTCGCAAGGCCGACAAAATTCTCTACCGTTTTGGGTGCCTGCTTGGGGAACAGATGACAGGTGATAGTACCAAGCCGCGTCTCGATCTCGGCGGTCGGTCCGCCCGTGGGGAGTTTGCCCCCCTGCGCAAGGGCTACAACAGGTGCCGCAACGATCATTGCAACAGCGGTACGCGAAAGGGTCCTGAAATCCATGAATCTCCTCCGGAATCAGATCAAGTGTGATTCTGTGTTTATACGTTCAGATCCGGCGGCACCGCAACAGAACGGGGGCAGAAACTCGGTTAAAAAGCATTCAGGCCTCCCGGACAGGGAGGCCTGAGATGGCTTCAAAGCCCCTTTTGCTCAGGGCCGGAACGGAACGTCGATCCGGACCTTGGCACGGGGACGGCCGCCTCCCGCGGGCTCGAGATCAAGGGCCGGACGCTCCCGGGTCACCTGGACCGTCATGTTGAGCGGCGGAAATTCGCCCGCCTCCTCGCCACCATCAACGCCGCTCGGGTCGTCGGCCCCCGGCAGGTCACCACCGTCATCACCGCCGTAATTGGCAAAAATAGTCGAGTTGATGAGCGACTGAAGTTCATCGGCGGTCGGAGTGCGCGGCTCGGTCGGGCTTCCACCCTGCATGAACGAGATCTGGCCGCTCTGGAGCGTCACCTCGTTGCCCGGTGTGCCGTAGGTACAGGGACCCTCGACGCAGGCCATGAAATCGTTTCCGCCGCCCGTTCCCACGACCTGGATCGAACCACGGACACCTGCGACTGCCGTGGGAGTCTTGATCTGGAAACTGTTGGTGTGCCGGCTGGAATACCGGGCGACCGCCGCACGGAGACGGCCCTGCATCAGTTCAAAGAACGATTCGCGCTTGGCTTCCGCACGGTTGAACGTCTGGGTGCGGACCTTGAGCTTCGTGCCCGGCGAAAGGGTGATGACGCTGTCGTCCGAGAGCAGTACCTTGATCCGGCCGTCAGCTCCCGTCTGGAGCGTGTCACCTTCAAACACCGGATCATACAGCTTGAGCGGCTCCGCCTGATCAGCTTTGCGGATAATGGACACTTCACCTGTAATCTGGGTCACTTTGCCCGCCTGGTTGGCGTGCGCGGCAGTGACCAGACTGGCCATCATGACAAGAGCCCCTGCAAGAATCTTTGTGCGTATCGAAACCATTTGTGTTCACTCCCGACCTGGCCTGAACCAGCTTTGTAATCATTTTACTCCCTAACGGGAGCGATCTCCAGCCAGATTTCCCAAGTCCTTTCAGTTACTTAAAGCCCCGCCAAGGGGGATCATTCCCACGTGGCCCGGACTCCCATGCCCACTGTCTGCCGTTCGTATTCAAAGGCTGCCAGCGAGGCATTCCGCAATTCTATCGAATAGTTCAGATAAACTTCAGTAATCTTAGTCACTTTGTACGCAATTTCCGGCGACCAGTTAAAGGTCCACTCCCGACGTTCGGAATCCACCGGAGAGCCCAGTACGATACAGGGGTCACTGCCCGGTACACCGCCGACGAGACTGCAATTGGCACCCGTCGATGTGCCATAGATCTTATAGTCAAGCATGGTCGTGTTCCGCACCGCCACCGTCTTCACCGGCAGCCACTGGGCATTCGTGTTCCAGCGAAACCCGGTGTAGGAATATTCCGAACCCCGGGCGTTCCGGTTGATCCAGCCGATGTCCGTCCCGGCCGCCACCGTCTCGATGGCCCAGTTGCCACCCACCGAAAGGCCATTGTTGCGGGAATCACGGTTGTTGTTGTTCAGGCCCGGAGCAATGTTCTTGTTGGGGTAGAGGTCCCAGCCCAGATAGGCCTTCGCGAAGAACGTCAGCGCATCGGCCCGCTTGTAGACCTGG